>JBDHVD010000019.1:0-40708 GCA_039809525.1 Labilithrix sp.
CTGCGACTGCGTTCGACGAGCACGCGGCGACGGACGCGACGACGGCGACACACGGCAGAAGGAATGACAGGCGCGCGACGTTCATGCGCGCCGGCGGGAGCGCACGCCTCAGCCGCGCGGATCGAGCGCGCCTTCGATGCCGATCGTGAGCGCGCTCTGGTCTTCGATCTCCCACCGATTCCAGTGGAAGATGATCCAGAACGGGAGGATGTCCCGCACGTGGTAGAGGAGGCGCCCTTCGGCCGCGAGGCGGCGCACCGACGTCGCGCAGCGCTCGTTCGTCGCCCACGCCGCGGTGACGAGGCGGCGATCGGCGGCCGCGAGCTTCGGCAGGACGCTCTCTGGCTGGAGCACGAACGGACGCACGAGGTCGATCATCGCGCGCGCCCGCGAGCGGCTCACTCTCGGTCGGCGGCCCGTGATCTCCATGCGCTTCCAGACGTCCCACGCCTCGAACGTGTCGTCGGTCATCCGGCGCACGAGGTCGCAGACGACGAGCAGCGAGAGGATCTCCGGCGAAGCCGACGCGACGCCGCGCGCCTCGCGATGCATGACCTCGAGCGCGCGGAGACTGTCGTCCGCGTGGAAGTCGTGCGCGACGTGCGACCCGGCGGAGCCGCCGAACTGGTAGGCCTCGGCGAGATACAGGGACGGCTCGATCCTCGCGATCTCCGGCCGACGGGCGAGCCAGGCCTCGACGAGCCGGAGCGCGTTCGCCCCGCCCGAGACCTCGAAGCGAAGCCGCATCCCCGGCGCCTTGTTCATGAAGAAGAAGCGCCCGATCACACCGCGCCTCTGCCATCGGACGACCGCGCGGCGCAGCGCATCGCGGAAGCGCGGGACCGCGCCTCTGTCACGTGACGGCGTCGGACGAAAGGAGACGCCGAGCTGCCGCCACGCCGGGAACGGCGGTGCGTCCGCGAGCGCCTTCACACCCGCTTCGACGAAGCGCTCGACGAGGTCGGGCAACGCCTCGGGCGAGAGCCCCATCCGCTCGGCTTCCGTGCGCGCGCGGCGCGGATCGCGGAGCGCGGCGAGCACCACGTCGGCGAGCGCCCTCTCGCTCGGGAACGATCTCTTCAAGACGCGACCCATATTGCATAGATTGCATGGAATGGGCGTGCGCGAGCTCGCGATTCCTCTCGTGGGCCGCGCGGCCGGAGATCAGGCGGTCGCGACCTTCTTCCTCCTGCGGACGCCGCTGCTCCCGTTCGCGACGTTCGAGGAGCTCGGAGTCGGCGAAGGGGGCGCGCTGCAGCGGATGCGCGCGCTCGTGGAGCGGCCCGAGATTCGCGAGGCGATCTTCGTCGCGTCGCCGTCGTTCGATCGCGCGCTCGCGGCGTGGCTCGCGAGCGGTGCGCCCGCGGACGACGAGGTGCCGCTCACGCTGATCCGTTACCTCGCCCGCATGTCGACGCGGTCGACGCCGTTCGGGCTCTTCGCGGGCTGCAGCGTCGGGCGCATCGGGGAGCACACGAGACTCGAGCTCGCTCCGCTCGCGTCGTACCGCCGCCACACTCGGCTCGATGCCGCTTACCTGTCGATCCTCGCCGAAGGCCTCGAGCGCGACGAGGCGATCCGCGAAGGGCTCCGCTTCGTCCCGAGCACGGGTCTCTACGATGCCGCTGGAAAGCTCCGTCAT
Organism: Labilithrix sp.; assembly: GCA_039809525.1. Classification (GTDB taxonomy): domain Bacteria; phylum Myxococcota_A; class Polyangia; order Polyangiales; family Polyangiaceae; genus Labilithrix. Next base: position 1,643 of record JBDHVD010000019.1, read on the forward strand.
GCGGAAGGCGTGACGCGATCGGAGTCGCGCGAGCGCACGTACGAGCTCGTCGCCGTCTCGCGGACCTCGTATCTCGACGCCACCCTCGCGCGCGCCGCCGCTCGCGCCGCCGAGAACGGAGCGCGCCCGGACGAGCTCGCCGAAGGCCTCGTGGCGGACGATCCCGACATCGAGCTCGACGAGGCGAAGGAGTTCGTCGCGACCCTGGTGTCGACGCAGCTCCTCACGTCGAACGTGTCGACGACGGTCACGGGGCCCGAGCCGATCGGCACCATCCTCGACGCGCTGCGCGGCGCGGGAGAGGCGGCGGCGGCGCCGGCGCGGATCCTCGAAGAGGCGCGCGACGCGATGCACGCGCTCGACGCGCAGCCGCTCGGCCTCGCGACGGAGCGGTATCACGCCATCGCGAAGGGGCTCGCGGACCTTCCCGCCGATGCGGACATCGCGAAGCTCTTCCAGGTCGATCTCTACAAGCCGCCCGGGGCGACGCTCGGCGGCCCAGGGGCTCGGGCGATCGAGGACGCGATCGCGCTCGCCGCGCGCATCGCCGTTCCGTGGCCGCGCGAGGCGATGCGTAGATTCCGCGACGCGTTCGTGCAGCGCTACGGAGAGGAGCAGCCTGGTCCGCTCGCGGCGCGCCGCATGGTGCCGCTGCCTCTGGCGCTCGACGACGAGACCGGGATCGGCTTCGGCGACACGCACGGGGGCGCGCGCGCGCCGCTGCTCGAGGGCTTGCCGTTTCCGGCGCTGGACGGCGCGAAGACGCCGTTCGGCAAGCGCGAGGTGCACGTCGTGCGCGGCGCGATGGATACGATTCGTCGCGGCGACGCCGAATGGCGCCTCTCCGATGCCGACCTCGAGGCGCTCGCGCCGGAGACGGCGGCCTCGCTCCCCGACGCATTCGCGTTCATGGGCACGCTCGCGGCGTCGTCCACCGACGCGGCGCGGCGAGGTGATGTCCGCGTGCTCGTCGAGTCGATCGGCGGTCCGTCGGCGGCGCTGCTCCTCGGTCGCTTCTGCCACGGCGATCCAGAGCTCCATCGCGCGGTGGAGGAGCTCGTGAACGCGGAGGAGGCGCAGCGGCCGGACGCGGTGTTCGCCGAGATCGTCCACGTCCCCGAGGGACGGCTCGGCAACATCCTCTCGCGGCCGACGCTCCGCGCCTACGAAATCCCGTATCTCGGGCGCGCCTCCGTGCCGCCCGAGCGGCAGATCCCGATCACGGATCTGCATCTCCTGCTCGATCGCGGACGCGTCGTGCTCTTCTCGAAGCGGCTCGGCCGAGAGGTGGTGCCGCGGCTCTCGAACGCGCACAACCATCGGACGTCGCGCTTCGCGATCTACCGTTTCCTCTGCGGGCTCCAGTACGACCGCGAGGGATGGTCGTTCGGGTGGGAGTGGGGACCGCTCGAGAGCGCGCCATTCCTTCCGCGCGTGTCGCGCGGAAGAGTCGTGCTGAGCCTCGCGCGCTGGATGCTCTTCGAAGACGATCTCGCGCCGCTCGCGAAGGCGAGCCGCGCGGAGCGGTTTCGCCTCGTCCAGGAGATCCGCGCGCGGCGAGGGCTCCCGCGTCGGGTCGTGCTCGCCGACGGGGACCGCACGCTGCCCATCGATCTCGACGAGCCCTTCTCCGTGGCGTCGTTCGCCGCCTCCGTCGCGCGCCGCGAAGCCGCGACCGTCACCGAGCTGTTTCCCTCCACCGGCGAGCTGCTCGCGGAGAGCGCGGAAGGGCGCTTCGCGCACCAGGTGATCGTTCCGTTCGTGCGTCGCGCCGCGCGTGCGGCCGTCGCGAGCGACGCCGTGGCGGCGCCGGCGGTGGTCGCACGCCGTACGTACGCGCCGGGCTCTTCGTTCCTGCGCGTGAGGCTCGAGACGGGCATCGTGAGCGCGGATGAAGTCCTCACCGAGCTCGTCGCGCCGTTCGTCGTGCGCCTCCGCCGGTCGAAGACGATCTCGCGTTGGTACTTCGAGCGGCACCCCGTTCCGCACTGGCACGTGCGCCTCGTGCTCCACGGCGAGCCGCCTTCGCTCGTCCGCGCGATCCCGCGCCTCGAGAAGCTCGCGGCGCCTTTCGTCGCCGACGGACGCATCACGGGCATCGGTCTCGACCCCCACGACCGCGAGACCGAGCGGTGGGGAGGCGAGCGCGGAGCCGAGCTCGCGGAGGCGATCTTCGAAGCGGACAGCGAAGCGGCGCTCGAGGTGCTCGGCGCGCTCGAAGGGCCGAGCGCCGCCGTCGATCGCTGGCGGCTCGCTCTCCGCGGAGCGCACGATCTGCTCGTCGATCTCGGGCTCGATCGCGCCGGCCGGCGCGAGGTGGTCACGGACGCGTACGAGCGACTGGCGCGCGAAGTGCGCGCCGGCAAGCCGCTCGAGCGCGCCCTCGGCGCCAGGTTTCGCCAGACGCGCGCGGCGCTCGACGAGCTCCTCGACGCGGAGCCTGACGCCTTTGCGCAGCGCTCGGCCCGCGTGCGCCCGCTCGTGGAGCGACTTCGCGCGCTCGAAACGAGCGGCGAGCTCGCGGTGCCTCTCCGCGAGCAGGCGCCCGAGCTCATTCGTGTGCACTGTGCACGCATCTTGCGATCGGATCTCCGCGCGCAGCGGCTCGTGATCCTCGAGCTCCTGCGTCGCCTCTATGTGTCGGCGGAGGCGCGCGTGGCGCGCCCCGGCTGACGCCGGCGAAAGGCCTCCATCAGCGCTTGCATCGAGGCCGCGCGGCGCTTCGCGCCGTGGCTGCATTCGAGGATCGAGACCTCGCTCGCGTCGTACCGTTCGCAGAGCTCTTCGAGCCGCTCGCGGCACACCGCGGCGTCTTCGACGATCACGGGCCCCCGCAGCCCGGGGAAGGGCGTGCGATGGCGCCGGCGCTCGCGCGCCGATGCGATACAGCTGAGGAGGACGGCGATGCCGACGGTGCGCGGTCTTCTGCGGAGGCGTCGCTCCTCCGCGCGAAACGCAGCGATCGCGGTCGGGCCCGGGACCTCCGCCCCGTGCATGAGCGAGAGACTGAAGCACGCGTGTGCTCGCGCGGCGGACTGTCCGCGCGAAGCGGACTCGGACGAGCCGAGCACCCATAGCTCCGGCCGCTCTCGTGCGGGTCGGTGCGCGGCGACCGTCTCTCCGACGATCCGCAGCTTCTCGTCGTAGGTCTCCGGGGCGTAGAGATGCGCGCGTCCGTCGAGGAACGGCTCGTCCTGCCCAGCCGCGTGGCGCCCGCCGGCGAGACCGAGATCGATGCGGCCCGGAAAAGCCTGCTCGAGCAGGATCCCGTCGCGTGCGACGGACATCGCCGGGTAGTAGCGCAGGAGGACGCCCGCCGGGCCGACGCGGATGCGCGATGTCGCGCTCGCGACGAGCGGGGTGACGAGCATCGCGCTCTCGATCAGCCCGCGGTGCTCCGAGATCCAGTAGCGCGCGAAGCCGAGCTCCTCGGCGAGGCGCGCGGTCGAGAGGATGCTTGCCAACGGGAGCTCCCCGAACTCGATCAGCCCGAGTCGGATCGTCGGATGGCCCATGGAACGATTCTACGTGGTGTACACTGGCCGCGAACTTGGGAAGAGGCGTTCCGTTCATTCCGCAAATGGAAGCGGTCGAGTGCGGAGCCGCTTCGCTGGCGATGGTGCTCGCGTTCCACGGTCACCACGCGCCGCTCTCCGAGGTGCGCCAGGCCTGTGGCATCTCGCGCGATGGCTCGACGGTGAAGAACATCGCCGCCGCCGCGAGCACGTACGGGCTCGAGCCCGTGCCGGTGAAGATCGAGCCGGAGGGGCTCGCGAAGCTCGAGGACCCAGGGATCCTCCATTGGGACATGAACCACTTCGTCGTCTTCGAGCGATGGACGCCGAAGGGCGTGTGGATCGTCGATCCCGCGGAGGGGCGTCGGTTCGTCCCGGCCGACGTCTTCGACGAGAGCTTCACCGGCGTCGCCATCCTGTTCGACTTCACGGACGACTTCGAAGAGCGGCCGCGTGAGCCGGTCTCCGCCCGCCGCTACCTCGCCCTCCTCCGCGGAGCCGGCTCGGCGCTCGCGATGGTGCTCTTCGCGTCGCTCGCGATCGACGTGCTCGCGACGGTGACGCCGCTCACGACGCAGGTAGCCATCGATCACGTCATCGGGCGCCATCGCGTCGATTGGCTCTTCCTCGTCGGGGCGTCCGCCGTCGCGTTGGTCACGTTCTCCGCGCTCTGGTCGCTCGTGCGCGGGTCGCTCCTCGTGCGGATCCGCGCGCGGCTCGACGTCGCGATCACGCGGCAGTTCGTCGGTCATCTCCTCGCGCTGCCGGTGGCGTTCTTCGGGCAGCGAACGGTCGCCGATCTCATGGCGCGCGTGCAAGCGAACCGCACGATCCGCGAGATGCTCGCCGGCGAGTCGGTCGGCCTCCTCGCGGACGGCGTGATGCTCCTCGCCTATCTGGCGCTGATGTTCGCGTTCGACGTGAGCCTCAGCTGGATCGTGCTCGTCGCAGGCCTCGCGTACGTGGCGGTGTTCCTCGTCGGACGTCCGTTCATCCGCGCGGGCGCCGACGAGACCCAGCGCGCCGACATCCTCGCGAGCTCCGCGCTCCTCCAGATCTTGCGCGGGATCACGACGATCAAGAGCGCCGGCGTCGAGCGGACGAGCCACACCCGGTGGCTCAACGCGTGGATCGCGTCGCTCAACGCGAACGCACGGAACGCGCTGAAGCAACAGACGGTGCAGACGGTGCTCTTCGCGGTGCGCATGGTCGTGCCGATCGTGGTGCTCTACGTCGGAGGAAAGCGCGTGCTCGCTGGCGACCTCACGCCGGGGCGGCTCGTCGCGTTCCAGATGCTGCAAGCGGGGTTCCTCATGCCGCTCCAGGGCGTCATCCGCGCGCTCCTGGGACTCCAGATGATCCCCGTCCTCCTCGGGCGCATGGATGACGTCCTCCTGTCCGAGACCGAGCCGTCACGCACGGTGAAGTGTCCGCGCCTCGAGGGTGCGATCGAGCTCCGGAACGTCACCTTTCGGTACTCGCCGACGTCGCCCGCAGTGCTCGAGGACGTATCGCTCCGCATCGAGCCGGGGCAGAAGGTGGCGTTCGTCGGGCCTTCGGGCTCGGGGAAGTCGACGATCGCGCGCCTCCTCCTCGGTCTCTACGAGCCGACCGAGGGCGAGGTGCTCCTCGATGATCACGATCTCGCGACGGTCGACCTCACGTCGGTTCGGCGGCAATACGGCGTCGTCCTCCAGGAGACGGCGCTCTTCGACGGAACGATCGCCGACAACCTGCGTCTCTTTCATCCGACGGCGCCGCAGGAGCACCTCGTGCAAGCGGCGCGCGTCGCGCAGATCCACGACGACATCCTTGCGCTGCCGCGCGGCTACGAGACGCGTATCTCCTCTTCCGCGGGCGTCTTCTCGGGCGGGCAGCGGCAGCGCCTCGCTCTCGCGCGCGCGATCGTGCATCGCCCGCCGATCATGATCCTCGACGAGGCCACGAGCGCGCTCGACGCGGTGACCGAGGGCGCGATCGAACGCTATCTCTCGACGCGCGCGTGCACGCGCGTCGTCATCGCCCATCGTCTCAGCACGGTGCGCGACGCGGATACGATCTTCGTCGTCGACCACGGTCGGATCGTCGAGCAGGGGCGGCACGCGGACCTCGTCGCAGCGGGCGGTCTGTACGCACGGCTGGTCGCCGGCGAGCTCCAGCCGCGCGCCGAATCGGGCCGCCCCCCCGAGAAGCAGCCGATCACCGTCGACGAGCTCGCGCCGTTCGACGTCCTCCGGAGCTGGTCGACGGAGGAGAAGGGCGAGCTCGCCGAGGAGCTCCAGCGCGCCGACTTTCCGGAGGGCACGCGCGTCGTCGAGCAAGATGCGCGCGCGACGGGCCTCTATCTCATCGTCGAAGGGACGGTCGCGATCGAGCTCGCCGAGCCGGGGCTCGCCGCCTGGACCGTCGCCGAGCTCGGCCCGGGAGCGATCTTCGGCGAGGCGGGGCTCCTCGACGGCTCTCCGAGCTCCGCGAGCGTCGTCGCGCGGACGCCGGTGCGCCTCCTTCATCTGGCCTACGGTCCCTTCCAGGAGCTTCTTCGTCGAGGCGACGTGCTGGCCGCGCGCGCGATGTTGTCGCTCGGCGCGATCGTCGCCGAGCGCATGCGAGATGCCGTTCGGCGTCGTGACGAGCTCTTCGCGGGTCAGGAACGAAGGACCGAGCGCGATGCGAGCGCGCCCGCGGGCGGCGGGCGCGAGCTGCCGCTCGGAGAGACCCTCCTCGGTGCGGCGCTGGACGCGCGAGAGGTCGAAGCGCTCGAGCCGATCGCGGCGCGGGTCGTGGTCAGTCCCGGGGAGCCGCTCTTCGAGCCCGGCACCGAGGCCGACACGCTCTTCGTGCTCCGGCGCGGGAGAGTCGCCCTCCAGAGCGAGGCGGTGGGGACGCTCGCGGTCGTGGACGCCGGCGCCATCCTCGCGGAGACGAGCGCCTTCGACGGCGGGCCTCACGTGATGTCGGCGATCGCGCTGGACGAGGTCGTGGCAACGGCCATCGGCCGCGAGGAGCTGGTCGAGCTCCTTCTCTCGGGACAGCGCATCGCGAAGAAGCTCCTCGCTCCTCTCGCGGAGACGCTCGCGCGTCGGTTTCGCCTCTCGAACTACGGGCTCCGCGAGGCCGTCGCCCTCGAGCGCGGCGAGCTCGATCGCGCTCACGCCGCGCGGGAGCAGGCGCTCGAGACGGCGCGAGAGGAGCGCGAGGCGCTCGGTGCGTCCGGCGACGGCCTCCTTCCCGTCGTGCTCGCGAAGTCGCCGGAGCAATCCGCCGCCGCGTGCCTCACGGCGCTCCTTCGTGCGTCGGGGCGACCCATGTCCGTCCCCGCGGTGGTCGAGGCTCTCGCGACGGCCGTTCGCGACGGAGGCGGCCTCGTCCGCGGTTTGCCCGAGGTCGCGCGCTCGTTCGAGCTCGCGTGTCGGAAGCTCGAAGTGCCGCTCCGTGAGCTCCGCGCGCTCGATGCGCCGATCCTCGCGCTGATGGCAGACGACCGCGCGGTCGTGCTCGAGGCTCACGGCCCGAACGGCTTTCGTGTGATGGACCCCGAGCGCGGGCGCCGGACGGTCGCGGAGGACGAGCTCGCGGCGTCCTTCAGCGGAACCGCCTTCGAGCTCCGGGATCCTTCGCTCGTTCCGGTGTCGGCCTCGCTCCCGCGTCGCGCCGCGCTGTTTGCCCGCTCGCGTCTCCGCGATGTCGGCCGTCTCCTCGCGATCACCCTCGCCCTGCAGGGGGTGGTCATGGGGATGTCGCTGGCGACGGCGCTCGCCGTCCAGCGCGTGTTCCCGCTCGCGGATCGCCCACTGCTCGGAGTGATCGTCGCCGCGGCGGCGGCGCTCGGCGTCGGCTACACGGTGATGCAGCAGCTCCAAGGCCGCGCGATCGAGCATCTACGCGCCCATCTCGATCGCGAGCTGCTCGATCAAATGATGATGCACGTCCTGAAGCTGCCGATCGCCTTCTTCGATCGATTCCCGCCGGGCGAGGTGCTCCAGCGATTCCAGGCCTTCGCGAACGTGCGCGGGCTCTTCTCGACGCAAGGCGTGTCGGTGCTGCTCAGCGCGGCGTCGCTCGTCGTCGCCGGCGTCCTCCTCGTTGCGTTCGCGCCTCACCTGTTCTTCGTCGTCGTCCTCGTCCTGCTCCTCTACACCGCGGTCACGGTGCTGCTGTTTCCGGCGCTCCGTCGCATCGCCGTCGACGAGCTGGCGGCGCGCGGGCAGCAGCAAGACCGACTCATCGAGATCCTCCAGGGCGTCACGACGCTGCGCATGGCGGGTGATGCGAGCGCTGCGCGGGAGCGCTGGTTTCCTTCTTTTCTCGAGGAGCTCTCGGCGAGCCTTCGCCGCGACCGCACCTTCGCCGTCGTGACGCCGATGCTCGACTGGGCGCGCGGCCTCGCCGTCGTGGTGTGCGTCTGGCTCGGCACCCGGAATGTCCTCGACGGCGCGCTCTCGATCGGCGCCCTCGTCGGGTTCCTCGCGGTGTTCGCCGCGTTCCTCGAGGCGGTGAACGGCCTCGCGATCCAGATCGTGTCGAGCGCGCCGAGCCTCGTCGACTACGGTCTCGTCCGCTCCACCTTCGCCGAGCCGCTGGAGCAATCGTCGTCGGCGGCGCTCGTTTCACCGGGACAGCTTCGCGGGCGCATCGCGCTCGAACAGGTCTCGTTTCGCTACACCGCAGATGGGCCGCTCGTCCTGCGTGACGTCTCGCTCGAGATCGAGAGCGGCACGAAGGTGGCGCTCGTCGGCGCGTCGGGGTCGGGCAAATCGACGCTCGGGCGGCTCCTCCTCGGTCTGTACCTCCCGAGCGCCGGTCGCATCCTCTTCGACGGAAGAGACGTCACGAGCCTCGATCTGGAGGCGCTGCGCCGGCGGATGGGAGTCGTCCTCCAGGAGCCGTTCCTGCTCCCGGGCACGATTCGCGAGAACATCGCGCTCGGCGCGGAAGGCGCGACGCGCGAGCGTGTCGCCGAAGCGGCGCAGCACGCGGCGATCGCGGACGACATCGAGCAGATGCCCATGGGCTACGAGACGCTCGTGGCCGAGGGCGGCTCGACGTTCTCCGGCGGGCAGCGGCAGCGCCTCGTCATCGCGCGCGCGCTCGTCTCCTCGCCGGCGATCTTGCTCCTCGACGAAGCGACCAGCGCGCTCGACAACTTCAGTCAGGCGATCGTCGAGCGTCACCTCGCGCGATCGACGGCGACGCGCATCGTCATCGCGCATCGCTTGAGCACGATCGTCGACGCGGACTTGATCGTCGTTCTCCGCAAGGGCAGCGTCGTGGAACAGGGCACGCACGAGGAGCTGCTCGCGAAGCGAGGGCCTTATTACGAGCTCGTTCGCGCCCAGATCGGTGCGGGAGAGGAAGGGAAGGCCGCGTGAGCACCAACTCGGAGCTGTTTCGCAAGAAGGCGCTCGCCAAGTTCCTGCGGGTCGATGCCCCTGGCGGGATCCTGACGATCACGCCGCCGGCGACGCTCGCGGTGTTCGCGACGATGGCCGGCCTCTTCGTCGTGCTCGCGCTCCTCGCCACGTTCGGGCGCGTTCAGATCGCGGCCGAAGGGCGCGGCGTCGTGCGTCCGGATGCGCCGCCGGTCGTGCTCCGGGCGCCGTTCACGGGGGCGGTGCTCTCGGTCGCGACGCATGCAGGGGCGAGCGGGAAGGCAGGGCAGCTCGTCCTCACGATGGACGCGAGGAGCGAGGCGCTCCAGCGCGTGCGTTGTCTGAAGGACGTCGCCGCGGAGCAGTCGGAGCTCGCCGGGCTCGAGAAGCGCGTCGCGGAGTGGAACGAGTCGGCGGAGCGAGATCGGAATGCGTCGATGGCGCTCGTGCTCCTCTCGCAGCTGCGGAGCCAGCGCGACAAGGCGTCGAGCGCGTCGAAGGCGTGCGATGCCGTGGGAGCCTTCGTCGAGAAGAGCGCGGTGAAGTTTCCGGTCGATGCGAGCGTCGTCGACGTCGCCGTGTCGGAGGGAGCGCAGGTTCGCGAGGGCGACGTCGTCGCGACGCTTCTCCCGGCGAGCGCGCGCATCGTCGGCTACGTCGCGCTCGGCGAGCAGTACCGGAGCGAGATCGCGCCCGGTCTCTCCGTGAGGACGAAGTTCGATGCGCTGCCCTACGACGAGGTCGGCGCGGGCCGGGCGCGCGTCGTGAAGGTCGTCGATGCGCTGCCGTCGGACACGAAGATCGAGTCGGCGGCGAGCGCGAGCGTGTTCGCGGTGCTCGAGCTCGAGACGATGCCGACGGGCGCGGGCCCGCCGCGCGCGGGCATGACCTTCACCGCGGACGTGCTGACGCGCCGTCGCCGCGTGCTGAGCCTGCTCTTCGGCGCGTCGGACGCGCCTTAGCGGGGCGCCGGCGGAGGCTCGCGGAGCGAGAGGAGCATCGCGCGATCCCACGACGGATCGCCCTGCGACAGTGCCGACGCGAACGCGATCGCGACGCCGGCGGCGCCCGTGAGCCAGCTCGGGTCGACGTCCCAGCTCGTGCGCCCGTCCGCGGCGATGTTCCACGACGGGAACTGCTCGATGCCGCGCCCCGGCTTGCGGAAGGCGAGCGCGCGGACGAGCCACGCACGCGCCGCCCGCGCGAGGCGCGGCTCGCCGGTCGTGAGATGCATGCGGTGGTAGACGTGGCCGAGGCCCGCCGCGCCGTGGCAGAGGCCGGCGTCGACGACGCGGCACTCTTCCGGTGGACGATCCGCCGCGCGGAGCGCGATGCGGATCGCTTCGGCGCGCCAGGTCGGCTCGGAAGCCGCGGTCGCCGCTGCGAGGAGGGTCGCGGCGATACCGGGGTCGCCGTAGCACCACGCCGAGCGGCCCGGCGTCCGCGGCACACCCGGGCCGGTGGCCATCGCGAATCCGGCGTCGGTGCGTTCCCTCATCTCTTGCGCGAGCAGCCAGCGGACGGCGCCGTCGAGGAGGCGGCGTGTGGTGCGCGGCTCGATCCCCGCCCGGAGCGCGCCGGCGAGCGCGGCGATCACGCCGGGCATGCCGTGGCCGACACCGAGGTTCCACGCGAAGTGCGGCTTTCGTCGAACCGACGGGTGGATCCACTTCGGATCGGTCCACCACGCGAGACCGGGCGATCGACGGCGCGCGCTCTCGGCGAGGCGTTCCACGATCCGCTCGAGGATGCGTCGCGCCGCGCGGCGCGGAAGGCGCTCGAGCGCGTAGACCGCGATGCCCGAGAGGCCGCGAATGAGATCGAACGACTCGTGGCGCGGGACGGAGAGGTACGTGAGGAGGGCGTCGTCGATGGCTTCGTTCGCGTCGTCGTTCGAATGGCCGCGGAGGTGCTCCTCCACCCAGGCGACGCCGGTGAAGCCGGAGTACAGATGCGGCGGCATCGGATGACGGGCGAGCGCGCGGATCGCGCGATCGAGCGCGTCGTTCGAGCGGTCGTCGTGGCCCGATCGCGGGAAGAGCGGGTGGAGCGCGGCGTGCACGAGCGCGAGGCCGGCGTGGCCGTTCGCGAGAGAGGGATCGCGAAGGCTTCGCGGCGGGAGCGCCAGCAGCGCTCTCGAGAGACGACGCAGGGCTTCGTGGATGTCGTCGCGGGCGGCGCCGCGCAGAAGAGGACGCATCGGATCGGGACAAAGGCGTTCGCCTCGGGCGCCCGCATCGCGAGCCCGAGGCGACGTGCTCTCGCTACGTTCTACGCCGCGCGACCTAGGGGCACTTGCAGGCGGTAGGATCGCTGTTGCACTTCATGTTGCGGGTCTGGATCGTCACCGCCCTCATGCCGCCGGCGACCTCGCCCGTCTCCTCGTCGGTCAGCTTCCGGACGGTCTCCTTGTCGAGCGTGAGCTTCTTCTTCTTCTTGGTCGCCGGCGCGGGCTTCTTCGTTGCCATGGGGTCTCCTTGGTTCGGTAGACGAAGCGATTGAAACACATGTCCGACGAAGGTTTCATCCTCGCCATTCACCTTCGGGCGTGTCCAAACGGGTGACGCGGCGTGCCAAGGGGCTTTGCGAATTCGTAAGGAAGGTAGAGATGCTACGAGTGCGCGAGATCTTCCCGAGGCACCGCGACTTCGCGAAGACCCACTGGCCGACGCGGGCGCTGCTCGAGCACGGGCCGCTCGAGCGGCTCGCGCCGCTCGCGACGGCTCCGCAGCTCGCGAGCCCCGAGGCGTTCTTCGAGACGGCGGCGCGGGTGGGACTTCCGCTCTTCATCGAGCGGCAAGGCGAGCGACCGCAGCAGACGGTCGTGTCGCCCACCGACCCTGATCGCTTCGGGAGGGGGGCGACCTACACGCTGTCCGCCGCGGAACGCGTCGTGCCGGCGATCGCGGAGCTCGTCTCGAGCCTCGCGCACGAGCTGGCGCTGCCCGGCGTGGCCCCGACGTGCCACGTGTACCTGTCGGCGAAACGGGGGCGCGTTCGTCCGCACTTCGATCGGCAGGAGAACCTCGCGATTCATCTGTGGGGCAAGAAGCGGTGGCGCATCGCGGAGAACGAGACGATCTCGTTTCCGTTCGAAGACCACGCGCTCGGGACGGCGCCGCCGCGCTCGCTGCAGGCGCTCGCGCGGGAGTGGCCGACGGAGATGCCGGCAGGACGCAGCATCTCGATGCGCCCGGGGACGGCGCTCTTCTTGCCACGGGGCATGTGGCACACGACGGAGACCATCACGACGTCGCTGTCGATCACGGTCATCTTTCCGCTCGAGAACTGGGCCGAGATGCTCACGGGCAAGCTCTTGCATCGGCTCCTCCTCGACGCGAAGTTTCGCGAGCCGGCGTGGTGCTCGGCGGAGGCGCTCGCGGATGCGTTCGCCGCGGCGGCGCGCGCGGTGTGCGGGGGAGGGGAGGGGCGAGTGGCGGTGGTCGAGGAGGCACGGCCGCGGCTTCGGGGGCGGACGCTCGAGACGGAGACGGCGTCGGTCGCGCTCGATGCGCGGTACGTGCCGCTCGTGCGGTGGCTCCTCGCCGAGCGGTCGGTGAGGCTCGCGGAAGCACCGCGCGGCCTTTCGGCGAAGGAGGTGTCCGCGGTCGTGTCGTTCCTGGAGTCGCACGGGGTGCTCCGGCGGGGTGAAGCCTCGTAGGTGCACCGGGCTTCCTCGCGGTGCTTGCCGCCATCCTGCGGACCTCGCGACGCCAGCTCGGCTGTCGCGTGCGCTGACGCGCTCCTTCCAGAACGGCGTGCCCGTCGCCTCGTCAGTACGTCGTCTTGAACGAGTCCATCTTCGGGCTCGACGGCCACGAGAACGTGCGCACGTAGCGGTCGATGCAGCCGGCGACGTCCGGATCGGGTGGGCTCGTCGAGACACTGACGCCGACGGGGCGGCCCATCTTGATGGCGACGTGCACGGTCACCTTCATGTTCTCGGGTGCAGCGCACTCGTCGACGAACGCGCCATTTCGCATCGGCGCGGAGAGCTGCGCGTCCGTGAGATCCGGGGCTCCTTGCTTGCCGATCGTGATCTCCTGCTTGTTCGAGGCGATCGCTGCCTCGTACGTCGGGCCGGCAGGGCCGCGACCGCGGAAGGGGGGAGGCTTCCTCTCCTCGTTCGTGGGTTCGTCGTCGTCGTCGCCGCCGTTGTCGACGTCGCCGCCGTTGTCGACGGCGCCGCCGTTGTCGACGCCTGCATGGCCGCCTCCCGCATGGCTGCCCGCGCCCGCACCGGCGCCGCTCCCCGCATGGCCGCCGCCGCCGCGCGGGCCACTGCGCCCACCGCGTCCGCGCGGCTTGCCTCCGCGCGCGCCCTTCTTGCCGGCCTTGCCCTTGCCCTTGCCATGCGCGACCGATGCGTCCGCGGATGCGTCTGCGGCGAGGCCGTCGTCGCGCGCGTGACGGCTATCCTCCTCCCACTGCTTCACGAGGTACAGCGAGCCGCCCCCGCCGGCGGCGAGCGCCACGGCGACGACGAGCGCGGTGCCCCATCGGTACCTCGCTCCCATTCGCCTCGATGCTACCTCGGACCCGAGCGCGCGCCGAACCGGGAAGCTCAGCCCGTTCGGTGCACGCGGTCGCGCTGCATGCGCTCCGCGGGTTCGACACGCTCGCGCGGCGAGCTACCTTTTGCTCTGCACCCGCATCTCGGAGCGGAAAAGGTCGGTCGAATGTTCAAGCTACCCAACGAGAAGACGCTGCTCGCCATGTTCCGCCCGATGGACCGACGGGGCGTCGAGATCACGCGTGACGTGCCCCTGCCCATGCGCGTGACCGACTACTTCACGTGGTCCTTCGGCCGTCGCACGTTCCTGGTGTTCGAGGCGCCGGGGTGCGCGCCGAGAGGGATCGTGTTCGAGGCGGACGTCAGCGGCGTGCCGGTGCCGCACATGTGCGCGTGGTGCGAGGCGGTGGCGCCCGGAACGCGCGTGGCGCTGATGACGGCGCGGCGCGATCCCAAGCGCGTCGCGGGGATCATGCTCTGCGCGGACCTCGGCTGTCGCGAGCGCCTGGAAGATCGCGCCGACCGCGCAGGGATCGACGTGGCCCCGGCGATGACGAAGCTCCTCTCGCGGATGCAGCGCTTTGCGGAGAGCCTGGTCGCGGAGTCCCGCGACGACCCCGAGCGACTCCTCGACCCCTGAGACGCATCGGTTCGACGCCGATGGACGCGGCGTGGTCTCCCTGCCGTTCTCACGACGAACCGTGATTGCGGTCGATCAGCTCGTGGCGGAGCTCGTCGGGCAAGAGGTGCTCGTCCCACCGCCGCACGACGAACGGGATGTCCGCGCGGAGGTAGCCGCGCTCCACCATCTCGTCGCGTTCGCGCGGATCGATGTGGATGCAGCCGTGACTGACCTCGAGGATCGTCTCGGCGCCTTCTTCGGCCTCCGTCTTCTCCGCCTCCGCGGCGGGCGTCGTGTGCACGTAGAGATCGCTCGGGACGAGCCTCCAGGCGGTCGGGCCGAAGTCGTTCTTGTTCCACATCCAGTAGGTCACGCCGTTGCGGATCACTTCGGGGAGGTCCTCGAAGTCGTCGGTCGCGAGCGGCGCCTTCAGCTCGCGCGCAGAGGGACGCGTCGCCCACGACCAGCTCGTTCGCCCGGGCGATCGATACTGGTATCCGTCCTCGTGCTTGCGGATCTCGGCCCCCCACGGGATCTGACTGTTGGGCCAGTTGCTCGTCACGTGCGGACGCCCCGCGCCGAGTCTGTAGGCGCCCGGCGCCGTCGGCTCCGCGACGTGATCGCCGTCGTCGCCAAGGTCGTCGAGCAGGGCAGGGGGGCCGCCGCGCGCGCGGTAGCTCGCGACGATCGAGCCACGAACGTGCACGTAGAGGGTGCCCTCTCCCTCGGGCGCATCCAGGTCGCGGAAGCCGCCACCGTCGTTCCTGACGTTCTCGATCGCGCGGTTCCAGGCAGCGAGGTCCTCGATCTCGCCCGGGTAGAACTCCAGGCTCACCTCCCTCGGCATGGGCGTCGCCTCGTCGGGCGAGAAGCGGAAGCCCATGGTGAGCAGGACCGCCATCGTCGCGTCGTCGAGCACTCCGTCCGCCACGGCGCCGCTCCCTGCCTGAAGCTGGGCGATGATGCGCGCGTCGGCGTCCGTGAGCTCGACGTCCCCTTCCACGACGTGACCGCGCAGGTAGGCCAGGAGCACGCGGCGCTGCGGAAGCGTCAAGAGGCCGTTGTCGAGGGCCACCGCGGCTCGCAACGTGGCGTCGTCGAAGCCTGCGCCGATGCGCGGCGCGCCGCGCGCCTCGATCCGCTCGCGCTCGATCACGCGCGTGAAGGGCTTGGCGGGGGCGGCGGTCTCGGGCTCGACCAGTGCCTCGACCGCGCGCGCCGGCGGGGCGCTCCTCCGTGCGCCGTCCAGCGGCGCCGCGGTCGGTGGTGCTCGAACGGGCAGGGCTGCTGCATCGGGCACGACCTGGGGCGGCGGTCGAAGCGCCACGTTCGTCGGGGGGACGTCCGCGGCGCCGCACGCGGCCACGAGGACCGACGCCAGCATCGAAGCGAGCGGAACCCTGGCCATGAGAACCGAGAAGACGGTCGCAAGATCCGCGCCCCGTCGCGAAGGTTCACGGCTTGGTCGTTCGGACGACGTAGCGGCCGCGCTCGATCTCCACCTCGGGCGGTACGCGCGTCGATTCGAACGCGTGATAGCCGTGCGCGAGATCCGACCAGAACGCTGCCCACCTCGATCCCGCGTGGCGCTTGGTGTTCTCGGTCGTCATCCGGAAGGGAAAGACGTGCACCGCGATCGACGCCTGCTGCTTCGCAAACGCCGCGGCCGCGAGCGCGTAGATCTCCTCGATCCCGTCGTCGGTCATCGCGAAGCAGCCGACCGACTCGCACTTGCCGTGCACCATGATCGAGCTTCCCGTGCGGCCCAGGGACCGGTCGTAGGCGTTGGGGTAGCCGATGTCGAAGGCCAGGTAGTACCGGCTCCGCGGATTCAGCTTGGCGCGCGTCACGCTGTAGAACCCCTCCGGCGACTGGCCGTCGCCTTCTTTCAGCTTCGGGCCGAGCGTGCCGGACAGCGCGCAGATCGGATACGTCTTGAACAGCTCGTATCGCGCTCCGTTCTCCAGCCAGACCTCGAGCTCCGCTTCTTCCTTGAAGACGCGTACGTAGAGCGAGCTCCCGAAGGACAGGCCCTTCTTCGCGAGGGCACCGTCGAGCCGCGCGCGCGCGGCATGCACGGCGTGGCTCTCCGCTGCGCCCGCCGCGCGCACGGGCAGGGAACCAAGCATCAGCGCCGTGACGAACACGATGAACCGAACGACCTTCATCGACGACAAAGCCCGCTCACGATAGCGAGCGGCTCGCGTTCCGCCAGTCGTGCGGACCGCAGCGGATGGGCTCGTTCGGGTCGCTGCCCTAGGACGAGCTCGTTCGTCGGTTGGAGGTCGGCCTGGTCCCTTCTGCGCGAACGACGTTCCGCCGGCGGGCCTTCAACCCTCCATCGCGGGGTAGTAGAACTCCGCGCAGGGCTCGCAGAGGCCGTGGCTCACGTTCGGAGGCGGTGACGCGACGAACGCGGGCACCCACAGCCACGAGCCGTTCGGTCCGCGGACGCGCCGGCAGTGCGCGCACATGGTCGGCAGACCCGCGTGCGAGCTCGGCATCTCCGCCGGGATCCGCACGTGCTCTTCCTCGAAGCGCACGGAGTGGACGAAGAGGAGGAACGAGTCGGCGATCGGGTAGACGATCATGCGCATGCGCCGGAGGACGTCCGCGCTGCTGCATTCGTAGTCGTGCTCGAACGGGCGCCGGGCGGCGAACGCGCGCTCGAAGGCCGCGATGTAGAAGTCGCGGAGCGAGGCCGGCAGCGCGTCGTCGATGCGGTAGCCCGGCTGGCATCGCTGGAGCGTGGCCTCGCCTCCGTTCGCGAGCGCGAAGCGCGTCCAGCCGTCGTTCGTCCGTACGATCCGGAGGTCCCGCGTCGTGACGTAGGCCGTATCGGAGCTCGTCGCGAGCTCGGACATGATGACGTCGAGGTCCACAGCGACACTCATACCGCACTCCGATCAACGACGGGCGCTCCCGGAAGTTTAGGTCGCGTTTCCGCCATTCTCTCCGGGGTGTGTGTGCCGCGCGCGATTCATCCGTCGTCGGCCTGGTCCCTCCTGGCGCGCGCACTGCGTTCTGCGCGCGCCGAGGCCGCTCCGTCGTGGTAGGGAGTCCGGGCATGACTCGTTCGTCGACGCGCCGCTCTTTGCAGCGCGGCTCACGTCCGGCGGCGCGGCTGCTTCTCACGGCGCGCAACGCGGACCGCCACGATCTCTACCAGCGCAGCGTCCAGCTGCCCGAGTACGAGACGCATTTCTTGCAGAGGGTCTTCGAGGCCCACACCGGACGTCGTCCGTTGCACCTCCGCGAGGACTTCTGCGGGACCGCGCTGCTCTGCGCCCGCTGGGTGGAGAGCGACCCCGAACGCACCGCGATGGGGCTCGACACCTCCCGCTCGACGCTCGAATGGGGGCGCGCGCACAACCTGCCGCCGATCGGCGCGGCGGCCGCGCGCGTCACGTTGGTCGAACAAGACGTGCTCGTGCCGACGCGACGCAAGTTCGACGTCATCGGCGCCTACAATTACAGCTATCAGGTCTTCCACGAACGCGCGCAGCTCCTCCGCTACTTCCGCGCGGCGCATCGCTCGCTCGCGGACGACGGGCTCTTCGTGCTCGATGCGCTCGGTGGCTACGAGTCGACGCAACCTCGCGTCGAGCGGCGACGCATCCGCGGCGGCTGGACGTACATCTGGGAGCAAGAGCGGTACGACGCCGTCAACGCTCACTTCGTCTGTCACATCTCGTTCGAGTTCCGCGACGGCACGGCGCTGCGCCGGTGCTTCACGTACGACTGGCGCCACTACTCGCTCTCCGAGCTTCGCGACGTGCTCTTCGAGGCCGGGTTCGCCTCCGTCGACACGTACTGGGAGGGTACGGACGCGAGCGGGCGCGCAGGATCGGGCGTGTATCGCCGTGTCACCCGCGCCGAGAACGAGCCGGTCTGGAACGCTTACCTCGTCGCGCGGAAGCGACCGCCGCTCCCGGGGAGCCGCGACGCCGCGCGCTCGTCGAAGCGGCGCTGAGGTTCGTCGAGGCGCCGACGGCGTAGCTCTTCCCGGCAGGGGGCGGCGCGCTGCATGTCGACACCGTGCGCTGCGAGACCGTCATCGATCCCGTGCACGTCGCGGGCGCGGGACACGGCGTCGCCGAGTCGATCAGCGCCTGCCGGCCCGGCTCGACGCGAGGCTGGCGAGCGCCGAGCCGTAAACTGCGTGGCACCGTCCGTTCCCCAGAGCGGCCCCACGGAAAGTAGAATCTGCCAATGACCAAGACCGTGAACGCTTTCGACTCCGAAGGGATGAACGCGCCGGACGAGATCCGACGTCTGTGCGTGAAGGTCGCGAACCAGGCAGGCAAAGGGCATTGGTGGAACGCGATGGCGGCCGCGACCGAGCTCGTGGCGGCGTGCCAGCGCGGATGTCGCGCCGAGGTCGAGCGCGTGACGAAGAACCGCGCGCGTGAGTCCGCGCGTGCGAGGGCAGGGGGTGCGAAGGCGGCACGCGGCTCGCGAGCGACCTGACGATCGTACGACGCAGCTCGACCTTGGGCGCGCGTACGTCGCGCGCAGCCGAGCGCGCGCTCGACGGCCGAGCCGGACGTCGACCGGACATCGCCGGCATCATTCCGGGACCGCAGCCGCTCCCGGAGCAATTCAATGAATCACCTGCGTGTGGCGGCCTTTCGCAAGGCGCTCACCGCACTCGACGAAGCTGCTCGGCCACCTTGGCTCTGCGAACCGCTCCGCCGCGGATGGGTACGGCTCGATGGAGCCGAGACGCGCCTGAAGACCGTAAGAGCGTGCCCGGCCGTCGGCTCCGACGAGCGTGGCGCCTTCCGCGGGGCGGCCTGTGGCCTCGCCGCGAGCGCCGTCACGGATCGAGCGCCGCCGGAAGCCCCCACGCCTCGAAGTGCTCGGGCAGCACGAACGTGTCCATCGCGGAGATGCGCCCGTCCGGCGTGAGCTCCATGACGGTCATGCACACGGGCACGAACGGCCCGTCTCCGAAGCGCACGTACGCGAGGCCCGCGGGCTGGCCGTTCATCGCGCAGGGGACGATGCGGTAGCGGCCGGGGCGAGGCTCTCCCTCCCACGTCCCGGGGCTCAGCATCGTCGCGACGATCGCGTCCTTGCCGTCGAGCCAGTACTCCCACGGCGGCATCGTGAGGATGGCGTCCTCCGTCAGCATCGACACGAGCTCGCCGAAGTCGCCCGTCTCCCACGCGCGGACGAAGCGCGCGACCGTCTCGGCCTTCTGCGCCTCGAGCCGCTCGAGCCGCTCGTGTGAGGTCGCGCTCGGCGCTTGCTCGCGGGCGATCGACGCGCGCGCGCGCTGGAGGGCGCTGTTGATCGCGGCGTCGGTGGTCTCGAGCATCGTGGCGACGTCGCTGACCGCGAAGTCGAGCACGTCGTGGAGGATGAGGGCCGCGCGCTGGCGCGGCGGGAGCACCTGGATGGCGCGCACGAACGCGAGCCGGACGCTCTCGTGGAGGCGCAGCGTCTCCTCGGGCGTCGCCGCCGTCGGCAGGAGCGCGTCGGGGTAGGGCTCGAGCCACAGGATGTCGTCGCGCCGCTCGGTCGTGGGCGGGCCGGGCGCGACGGGCGGTCCGACCTCTTGCGGCAGCACGCGCCGCTGCCGCTGCCGGAGCATGTCGAGGCACGTGTTCGTCGCGATGCGGTAGAGCCACGCGCGGAAGCTCGCGCTCGGCTCGTGCGACGAGTACGACGCGAGCGCGCGCCACGCCTTGAGGCGCGTCTCCTGGAGCGCGTCCTCGGCGTCGTGGTAGCCGCCGAGCATCCGGTACGCGTAGGCCGACAGCTCGCGGCTCAGGGGCTCGACGAGCGCGCGAAACGCGGCCTCGTCGCCGGCCTTCGCCCCGTCGACGAGCGCCTGTTCGTTCTTTTCGAGCCCGACCGATGAGTGTTCCACCTGGCCGACGTTCTACGGGACAAAGGCAGGGATTCCAACATGAGGCAAGCATGACCAAGGTCTTCGTCAGCATGGGGATGTCGCTCGACGGCTGCATCGAGGGGCCGAACGCGAGCCTGGAGAACATGGGCGGTGACGGCTGGGGCGAGCTCCACGGCTGGGTCTTCCAGCAGCGCGTGTTCCGCGAGCGGCTGAAGCTCGGGCAGGGCGGCGAGACCGGGCCGGACAACCGGTTCCTCGAGGAGGTCTTCGGCCGAACGGGCGTGAGCATCATGGGCAAGCGGATGTTCGAGGCCGGCGAGAAGGGCTGGCCCGAGGAGCCGCCGTTCCACACGCCGGTCTTCGTGCTCACGCACGAGGTCCGCGCGCCGTGGGAGCGCAAGGGAGGGACGACCTTCTACTTCGTCAACGGCGGCATCGAGGAGGCGCTCCGCCGTGCGCGCGAGGTCTGCGGGGGCAAGGACATCCGCATCTCCGGAGGCGCGAACGTCGTCATGCAGTACCTGAACGCGGGCGTCGTCGAGGAGCTCGTGCTATCCGTGACGCCCGCGCTCCTCGGCGGGAAGCGCCTGTTCGACGGGATCGACACGAGCGTGGTCGGTCTCGAGATCATGGAGGTGCGGAGCTCGCCGAAGGTCACGCACCTCCGCTACGCGGTGCGCCGGAAGTAGTGGCCGGTCACGGTCGCGCGCGTCAGTTCAGGCCTGCTGGCCGGCTCGCTTCTCCTCCACCTCGGGCGAGCTTCTCCATGTCCATCCTGCGCGTGGTGGGCGGATGGTGGGATCGTGTGAAAGGATGCGCGCGTGAAGATCGGTGCTCGGAAGGCGCTCGATCCGGGCGGGCCGCTCCCGCTGTGGCCGCCGCTCCTCGCGACGCGCGGCGTCGGCTCGCGCAGCGGCGCGCACGCCCACCACGCGATGCACCTCGTCGTCGCGATCGACGGCACGATCGGCGTCCGAGCGGGGAAGGAGAAGGGGAGGGCCCGGCGCTTCGCCGGCGTCGTGACCGCGCCCGATGCGCCCCACGCGCTCGACGCCGAGGGGATCGAGGTGCTCCTCGTCTTCTTCGATCCGGAGAGCGCGGCCGGAACGTCGCTCCGCGAGGTCTTCGAGACGCCCGTGCGCGGCATCACCGCGGCGGAGCGCGACGAGATCCTCGGGCGGGCGCGCGAGCATGCCGATCCGATGGCGATCATGCGCGAAGGAGGCGTCGCGTGGACGCGCCGCGCGGTGCTCGCGCTGGGAGGGGAGGCCGCGCCGAGGGAGCGCGCGATTCATCCGCGCGTGAAGAAGCTCCTGCGCATCTTGCGTGACGCCGGCGCGGGGGCGGACACGTCGCTCGACGGGCTCGCGGCGGCGGTCGGGCTCTCGCCGGGGCGCCTCATGCACGCGTTCTCGGAGTCCATCGGTGTGCCGCTGCGACCGTACCTCGCGTGGCTCAAGGTCCAGCGTGCGTCGGCGGCGATCGTGTCGGGCGCGCCGCTCGCGCAGGCCGCTCACGCGGCAGGCTTCGCGGATGCCGCCCACATGACGCGCACGTTCCGCCGGATGTTCGGGATGCCGCCCTCGGCGCTCCGTCCGCCGTAGCCAGTTCGTTCAAGCCGCGGGGGAGCGCGCGACGCATCGTACGGCGATGACCACGAACGAGCCGCTCCTCGCCCTGCAATGGAAGGGCTACCCGCGCGTCCACGCGGCGCGCGCGAACCTCCTCATCCACATCGTCACGGTGCCGATCTTCGTCGGCGGCACGCTGGCGGTGGTCGTCGGGGCCGCTTCGCCGATCGCGGGCATGCCGTGGACGACGTCGCTCGCGACGGCCGCGGGCGGCCTCGTCGCGATGGTGCTCGCGGTCGCGGCCCAGGGCGCGGGGCACGCGCGCGAGGCCGAGCGGCCCGAGCCGTTTCGCGGGCCGGGCGAGGTCATCGCGCGCCTCGTCCTCGAGCAGTGGATCACGTTCCCGCGCTTCGTGCTCACCGGCGGCCTCGCACGCGCGCTGCGCGCCTCGCGGCGACCGTGACGTCTCTTCGCCGTCCGGGACGTCATCGGACCGCGACGGCGACGACGGTGCCCGAGAGAGCGGAGCCGGGCGCCAGCGGGAGCGGCTGCCACGTCATCGACGGCGTCGTCGAGATGCGAGGTCGGCACGCGTTTCGCTCCTTCGGCGAGCAGCGAGGAGGGGATCATGAGCGCTGCAACGGCGATCGAGCAGCTCTACGAGCATCCGGAGACGCGCGCGCTCGTCGCGCTCGTGGACGACGCCGCGGAGCTGGTCCGTAGCGAAGGCGAGGCGGCCTTCGCCGAGCTCCGCGTCGAGGGGAGCCGGTGGCGCCGCGGGGAGAGCTACGTGTTCGTCCTCGATCTCGAGGGGAGCACGCTGGTGCACCCCGACCCTTCGGAGGAGGGATCGCTGCACCGCGATCGGAAGGACGTCGCGGGCAAGCCGATCGTCGCCGGGCTCATCGCCGCCGCGACGGCGTCGCCGCGCAAGCCGTCGGGCTGGTACCACTACGAGTGGCCCGTCCCGGGCGGGATCTTCCCGCGCTGGAAGAGCACGTACGTGCGGCTCGTCGAGGCGCCGTCGGGCAAGCGCTACGTCGTCGCGAGCGGCATGTACGACGATCGCATGGAGCGGGCGTTCGTCGCCGATCTCGTGACGAGCGCCGTCGAGCTCCTCGAGAGGGACGGCGAGGCGGCGTTCGCCGCGCTGCGCGATCCGACGGGGCCGTTCGCGGCGAAGGACACCTACGTCTTCGTCGTCGATCTCGACGGCGCCTGTCGCGTGCCCCCCGCCTTCCCGAACCTCGAGGGGCAGGACCTGCGCGATCTGACGGACGCGCGCGGGCGTCACCTGATCCGCGACATGATCGAGGTGGTCCGCACGCGCGGCGAGGGATGGGTCGAGTACATGTGGCCCAAGCCGGGCGAGA
The DNA here is from genome assembly GCA_039809525.1 of Labilithrix sp. GTDB lineage: Bacteria > Myxococcota_A > Polyangia > Polyangiales > Polyangiaceae > Labilithrix. The sequence continues at coordinate 24,466 of JBDHVD010000019.1, forward strand.
GCAACGCGACGCAGAAGTCGACCTACGTGAAGAGCGCGACGCTCGGAGGACGGCCGGTGCTCGTCGGCTGCGGCGTCTACCTCCCCGGTGCTCCGAGCGAGCCCGAGCCCGCGGGGAAGCGGTCCGCGACGGAGCTCATGACGCTCGTGCGCGAGGCCGCGGAGCTCGTCGAGCGGAAGGGCGAGGTCGCGTATGCCGAGCTCCGGACGAAGGGCTCGAAGTGGTTCGAGGGCAGCACGTACTTCTTCGTCTGGGACATGGATGGCAACGAGGTCTTCCACGCGGCCGATCCGAGCCGCGAGGGCGTGAACCGGCGCGACCTCCGGGACATCCTCGGGAGGCCGACGGGCACGTGGTTCCTCGAGATCGGCACGAGCCCTTCCGGCGAGGGATGGCTCCACTACATGTTCCCGGAGCCCGGGCACGTCTTCCCGAGCTGGAAGTCGACGTTCGCGAAGCGGGTGAACCTCCCGTCCGGCGAGGTGCGCATCGTGTGCTGCGGGGTCTACGACATGCGGATGGACGAGGCGTTCATCGAGGACGTCGTCGACCGCGCGGCCGCGCTCGTCGCGAGGCGGGGGAGGGCGGCGTTCCCGGCGCTGCGGGACAAGAAGGGCCCGTTCGTGTTCATGGACACGTACGTCTTCGTGCTCGGCACCGACGGCACCGAGCTCGTCAACGGCGCCCAGCCCGGCATCGAGGGCAAGAACCTCCTCGCCCTCCGGGACATCGGCGGCAAGGCGGTCGCGCGCGAGGAGATCGACGCGGCGCTGACGAACGGGCGCGCCTGGACCGAGTGCCAGTGGTTCAGGCCGGGAGACGACCGCCCCGCGCGCAAGAAGACCTTCGTGCGGAGCGTGCAGATCGATCGGGAGACGTTCATCGTCGGCTCCGGGATCTACCGCTGAGCCGGCGCCTGCCGGAGGGAGCTCGCCGCCATCGCACGAACCGTCAGTGCGAGCACTGGATGTCGAACGACAGCGCCGGCGTGCTCGTGAACTCGCTCCCAGTGCGTGTCGTACGCGGCGGGATCGGCCTGCCGGGGCCCGAGCGTGCGCGCGAGGTCTCCCGAGTCGGAGACGGCGCATGCGACGTTGTCGGTCTTTCCCGCGAACGTCGTCGTGATCGTGTACGGCTTACCGTCGACCGAGAGCTCCCGGGCGTGACGCGCGCGCGAGAAGCGTACGAGAAGCGTACGAGAAGCGTACGGGAAGTGCAGAAGTGCGCGTTAAACGTGGGGGCCTTCGCGCCCGAGCTTGCAATGGCGCCGTCGACGCGGCAGGCTGCACGATCCACGTTCAACCGCCCCAACGAGGTGATCCGCGAATGGCATCGAACACGACCTTTCAAAAACGTCAGAAGGAACGCGCTCGGCTCGAGAAGCAGCGCGACAAGGCAGAGAAGATGAGGCTGCGGCGTGCGCAGCCGAGCGCCCGCTCGACGGCCGAGCCGGGCGTCGATCCCGACATCGCCGGCATCATTCCGGGACCTCAGCCGCTCCCGGAGCAGTTCAATGAATGACCTGCGTGTGGCGGCCTTTCGCAAGGCGCTCACCGCACTGCTCGAATCGCTCGATGCGACGGTCCGCGTCGCCCGGTGGCCCGGGCCCGACGCGATTCCTGCGCCGCTCGAGACCAGCGCGACGAAGCTGCTCGACCACCTCGGCTCTGCGAATCGCTTTGCCGCGGATCGCTACGTCGGACCTCCGCCGGTCGTCGGCTGCATGAACGCGATGAGCGCGGCGACGAAGACCCTCGACGCGGCGTACGTGGAGTACCGGCGCCACCTCGCCGGATCGAGCGAGGAGCTGGCCCGAGCGGCGATGGCGCTCGACCACGAGATCGACGCGGTGAAGGCGACGTCTGCTCAGTGGAGCTGACGCGCGCTTGAAGACCGTGTGAGCGTGCGCGGTCGTCGGGTCGGCGTGGTCCACGCGCGAAAGCGCTGGACCCGCTGCTCCGGCGAACGTGCGCGCACGCGCGGGCGCGTCCGCCTCCGCGAAAGCGTCCACACCTCGGCGAAGGCGTTTACGTAAACCCTCGCCCGCTGGAGGCGTCGCTCGTGGTCCGTTATGCGATCAGGAGATGAAGACGCTTGCACCTGTGGCTCCGTGGATGATCCTCGCGCTCGCCGGAGGCGCGCTGATCGCGGCATGCGAGAACGACGCGTCGTCGCCCGCCCCCGCGCCCGTCGCGTCGTTGGACGCGAGCACCGACGCGCCGGCCGCGCCGCCGCGCCCGGTCGAGGACGCGCGAGCGCCGGAGGACGCCGCCGCGCCGGACGTCGCGGACGCGGCCGTCGTCTCCGCGGATCTCGCGCTCGACTTCTCGAACACCGCGAACCCGAACGGCGCGTGGACCTTCGGCTACACGATGGCCTCGCCCGAGGGCGACGCGGGCGCGCTCGTCCCGTTCACGACGCCGAAGGAGTCGATGGGCGTCCATCTCTGGTTCGACCCGACGCACGTGAGCCTGGACGCTCCAAGCGTCTATCACAACGCATCGACCGGCCCGGTCAACGGCGTCGCCCCGGGCGAGGTCGCGCTTCATCCGGGGAGCGTCCAGGAGTACGCGGTCGCTCGCTGGACGGCGCCGTCCGCGGGCAAGGTCGCGGTGAAAGTGCAGTTCAAAGAAGGCGATCAGGGCGACACGAACGGCCTGCTGCTCCACAACGGCGTCGTGCTCGTGAACGAGGACTCGACGTCGACGAACGCGGTGCACGAGGTCCAGGTGACGCTCGCCAAGGGTGACACGCTCGACGTCGCCGTCGGCAACAAGGGCGACTTCAACTACGACAGCACGCCGGTGATCTTCTCGATCCACACGGCTCCGTGAGGCGCGCGAGCCCGCGCGCTCAGCCGGTCGTCGGCTCCTTGCGGTGCCTCTTCACGAGCGCGTCGAACCGCGCGATCGCCTCTTCGCGGGTCGAGGCACCGAGCTTCCGTGCCGCCCGATGCAGGAGCACGCGCACGGTCGAGTCGGAGAGCCCGAGCTCGTAGGCGATGACCTTGTTCGTGTGCCCCATGTGAGCTTGCGTCAGGACCTCGTGCTCGCGCTCGCTCAGGTCCTTGCGCGGCGGGCGCGTCGGAGGAGCGTTCTCGACGGCGACGACGAAGCGCCGTCCGTCGGAGTCGAAGTCGTCGAGCAGCGACCAGCGCGAGACGACCAGGGGGCACCACCGCTCGGTCGCGACGTCGACGTCGGCGCGCATCTTCTTCGTGCGCGCGCTCTCGAACGCGAGCGCCGCGTCGCGGAGGACTTCGCGCGCCGCGACGACGCCGTCGTTGTCGTTCTCCGCATGAAGCATCTTCCCACGCGGAGAGAGGATCGCCGCCGGCCGAGGCTTCGACGCTCCCATGTTCCGGCGGACGCGGAACCCGGACGTGAGGTGGGCGACGAGCCGCGTGAAGAGCTTCACGTGCTCGGCGGGCTCTCGCTTCGTCGTCGGTAGCGGTGCTCCGAGCCACAGGCCGTGTCCGCTCGCGTCGAGCGCGTTGAGCGCGAACGCGTCGCGCGAGCCGCCGATGTGGGCGAAGACGGGGAGGAACGGGCGCATCTTCGGAACGGCGCTGGCCTGCCCGCACGTCAGCTCGACCCACGCGTGGAACCCCGATGGATGCTCCGGGCTCCTGCCGTCCGATGCCGAGGCGTCGACCGCTTCGTAGAACGGGGGAAGCCAGGCAGGATCGAAGCGCTCCGACACGGCGACGTGGGTCATGACGGGAGGAGACCCGTCGCGGACTTCGTACGTGTGCGCCATGACGCCGAGCCCGCGGTCGAGGAGCGGCGCCGCCACCTCGACCATGTTTCGAACGTACGAGGGGCCGTCGAGATCGACCCGGTAGCTGGCCGCGAGACAGTCCAGGATGCGCGCCGTGTCGACCGTCGCCACGTCGCCTAGAGAATCACAGGCTGCTTTTCGCCAGCAAGCGCAGGAGCCGGCGCCGCCCTCGCGGCGATCATCCGGTGAGGGGCGGCGGCGACTCGAGCGTGATTCGACCGATGGCGCCGGAGCGGAAGTCGTGGATGAGCGCATCGGCGGCGCGGTGCAGGTCGACGACCCCGCCGGCGCGCAGGGCGCCGCGTCGCCTGCCGATCTCGAGGAGCAGCGCGTGCGCGTCCGCCGGGAGGCTCTTCAGCTTGAAGCGCGCGGTGACCTCGCGCGGGTAGTGGCGGAGCAGATAGTCGGCGCCCCACGCGGCCACGGACTCGTAGTCGATCGCGGTGTCCGGGATCGAGCCGGCGAAGGCGAGACGGAGCGACGCGTCCTCGTCGTCGATCTTCGGCCACGTGATGCCCGGGTTGTCCGAGAGGATCGTGCCGTCCTTCAGCGTGACGACCTGCTGGCCCCTCGTCACGGCGGGCTCGTCGCCGACCTTCGCGACCTTGCGCCCGAGCAGCGTGTTGATGAGCGTCGATTTGCCGACGTTCGGGATGCCGACGATCATCGCGCGCGGCGCCTTGTTCGGCGCCTTCGGGTGGAGCGCGAGCTTCCGGCAGAGCGCCGGGATCTTCTGCACCTCGTCCGGCCGTTCGGTGGTGACGGCGATGGCGACGACGACACCGGGAGCGAGCCCGTCGCCGGGGCTCGGATGCTTCTCCTCCTCGAAGAAGCGCAGCCACGCCTTCGTCTGCGCGGGATCGGCGAGGTCGCTCTTCGCGAGGACCTTGATGCACGGCTTGTGGCGCCGGAGCTCTCTGAGGAGCGGGTTCTCCGAGGACGGCGGCAGGCGTGCGTCGAGCACCTCGATGACGACGTCTTGCGACGGCATCGCCTCGGCGATGAGGCGACGTGCCTTCGTCATGTGCCCGGGGAACCACTGAAGCGGAGGCATCCGTGCCGACAGCCTATGTCGTTTCGGATTTCGTTCCGACGATTGTCGGCCGCGGCTCGGCAGCTCCGTCCTCGACGAGTGCGTAAGGCTTGCGCGACGTCGAGGGGTGCGTTAGATACTGAACCACATGGTTCAATATTCGAAAGCGCGCCTGGACGCGTCGTTCGCCGCGCTCTCGGACGCCACCCGGCGCGGCGTCCTGGAGCAGCTCGGACGATCGGACGCTTCGATCACGGACCTCGCCGAGAAGTTCCACATGACCCTGACGGGCATGAAGAAGCACGTCGGCGTCCTGGAGCAGGCCGGGCTCGTCACGACGGAGAAGGTCGGCCGCGTGCGGACCTGCAAGCTCGGCCCGCGCCGGCTGGAAGAAGAGGCCGCGTGGCTCGAGCGGTACCGGCGGGTCTGGGCCTCACGCTTCGACGAGCTGGACGACGTTCTCGAAGAACTGACACGAAAGGAGACGGTCGATGGCCGCAACGACGGAAAGTGAGCGCAAGCGCATGAAGAACCCCACGACGACGGAACGGAAGTCCGAGCGCGAGCTCGTCGTCACGCGAACCTGCGACGCCCCGGCGCGTCTCGTGTTCGACGCGTGGACCAAGCCCGAGCTGTTCCAGCGATGGTGGGTGCCGAAGTCGTTTCCCATCTCGATGATCGCGTGCGAGATGGATGTCCGCACCGGGGGCGGGTACCGCCTGGTCTTCGAGATGAAGCAAGACCCCTCGAAGCCCATGCCGTTCTTCGGCAAGTACGTCGAAGTGACGCCGCCGTCGCGCCTCGTCTGGACCAACGACGAGGCCGGTGAGGACGGACCGATCACCACGGTCACCTTCGAGGAGAAGGCAGGCAAGACACTGGTGGTCATGTCCGAGCTCTATCCGTCGAAGGAAGCCCTCGACGCCGAGCTCGCTTCCGGGGCGAAGAGCTGCGTGGGCGAGACGTTCGACCAGCTCGACGACGTCCTCGGCAGCTCGGGCGCGCCGGGATGATCACGCTCTACGGCTTCGGGAACATCTTCGAAGGCGGACGCGGCGAGACGAAGGATCTCCGCGCGCAGTGGGCGTTCGAAGAGACGGGGTTGCCCTATCGATTCCACGCGCTCGATCAGACCAGGGGCGAGCTCGAGACCGAGGCCTACGAGCGGATCAGCCCGTTCCGGCAGGCGCCCGTCATCGACGACGACGGCTTCATCGTCGCAGAGTCCGCCGCGGTGGTGCTCTACGTCGCGGAGAAGGCGGGCAAGCTCGTTCCGTCCGACGTCCAGGGACGCACGCGCGTCATGCAATGGTGCTTCGCCGCGACGAGCACCGTCGAGCCGGCGCTCCAGTGCATGGACGTCCTCGAGATCTTCGGCGGCGCCGATCGAACCTCCGTACGCAGGTGCGCAAGCTCGCCGACCGATGGCTCGGCGGCGTCGACCGCCGTCTCGAGGGCCGCGCGTGGATCGCCTGCGACGACTTCACCGTGGCGGACATCATGATGGCCGGCGTCTTGCGCACCATTCGCAAGACCGACCTGATGGATTCGTTCCCGAGGTTGAAGGCCTACTACGAGCGCTGCATCGCGCGACCGGCGTGGCAGCGCACCCTCGAGCTCTCCGCGAAGCGGCTCGGCATGCAGGTCGACGAGATCCGCTGAGCGACGGGCCGCGCGATCACCGCAGCTCGCGGACGAAGAAGTCGACGACGCGCTCCGGGACGTACGACCTCGCGGCGGGCGCGCGGGTGCCGTGGCGCTCGCCGGGGAGGACCAGCAGGTCGAACGGTTTGTGCTTCGCGACGAGCGCGTCCACGAGCTTCGCGGTGTTTGCAAAGTGCACGTTCTCATCCATGGCGGCGTGGATGAGGAACAGCCGGCCGGTGAGGCCGTCCACCTTCTTCGAGAGGTCGGCCGCGGCGTAACCGGCCTCGTTCGTCGCCGGGGTCTCCATGTACCGTTCGGTGTAGCCGCTGTCGTAGAGGCGCCAATCGATCACCGGTGCTCCGGCGACGCCGGCCTTGAACGCGCCCTTGCCTTCGAGCATCGCGAGGGCGGCCATGAACCCGCCGTAGCTGTGGCCGTAGATGCCGATCCGGTGCGGATCGACGTACGGCTGCGAGGCGAGCCATCTCGCTCCGGCGAGCTGGTCCTCGAGCTCGAGCTGCCCGAGCCGTTTGTGGACCTGCTGGACGAACGCGATGCCCCGGCCGCCGGTGCCACGGTTGTCGAGCTGGAACACGACGAAGCCGCGGTCGGCGAGGTGTTGCCACGAGAGACGCGCCGACCAGCTGTCGAGGACGGCCTGCGAGCCCGGACCTCCGTAGACGAAGACGACGGCGGGGTGTCGTCCGCGGATGTCGCGCGGCTCGAGGACCTGCGCCTGGAGGCGCGTGCCGCCGGGCCCGTCGACCGTCACGAGCTTGGGGATCCGGAGCCGCAACGCGCCGAGATCGTCGTCGGCTCGGATGGGAAGGTCTCCTGCGACCTTGCCTCGGCGCACGACGACGGCGCGCGGGAGGCGGTCGCGCGACGAATGGACGTCGACCCACGTCTCGCCGGCTTCGTCGATGCGCGGACCGTGGACGCCTCTCTCGGTCGTCAGCTTGACGGGCGCTCCTCCGGCGAGGGGGATGGCGTAGAGATGCCGCTCGAGCGGTCCGTCCAGCGTGCCGACGACGAGCGCGCGACCGGCGTCCTCGTCGACGGCGACGCTCTCCACGTCCCACTCACCGCCGGCGCCGTTCGTGAGCTCGCGAACGACGCTTCCGTCGGTCGCGCTCCGGAGGTCGAGGTGCCGGTGCCCGTTTCGCTCCGCGGTGAAGAGGAAGCGCTTCTCCTTCTGCAACAGACGCATCGGGGAGAACGAGACCCACGCCGCGCTCGACTGGGTGAGCAGCTCCGTGGTGGCGCCGGTCGACGGATCGGCGCGCAAGAGCGCGAGCCGCTTCTGATCGCGTGACAGCGTCTGCAGATGGAGCGACTTGCCGTCCTCGGCCCAGACGAACCGGCCGAAGTATCGCTCGCCGTCCTTCTCGGGCAGGCGGAGCCACGTCGTCTTCCGCGTCGCGAGATCGACGACGCCCACGCGGACGATCGGGTTCTTCGTCCCCGCCGCGGGATACGGCTGCATCATCAGATCGGCGCGGTCGTTGCGGAAGCCGAGGATGGGCACGCGATCGACGTGGCGCTCGTCGACCTCGACGTACGCGATGCGGTCGCACCGCGGCGACCAGAAGAAGCCGTGCGGCTCGCCGAGCTCTTCCTGCGCGTTGAAGTCCGAGAGCCCGTGCGTGAGGCCCTCCGTCGCCCCGGTCGTCAGGACGGTCTCCTTCGTGCTGGAGACCTCCATGCTGACGAGCTCGCCCTTGCGCACGAAGGCGACGCGCTCGCCGGAGTCGCACGGCTGCGGATCGACCTCGGGCTCCGGCGTGCTCGTGAGGCGGCGAACGCCGCGCGCGTCACGCACGAAGAGATCGCCCGCATGGGGAATGACGAGCACGTTCGCGCGCCGTGCCCAGAGGTGCCTCGTGATGCCTTCGTTTCGATCGCGCTGGCGTTCGCGGCGAAGCTCCTCCTCGCGGGAGCGCACGGCCGGCGTCGAGCCGAGGTCCGATGCGCGAAGGAGCACGCTCGTCTTGCCGGTGGCGACGTCGAACGCGAAGAGGGACATGACGTCGTCGCCGCGCTCGCTCGAGAGGAACGTGATCGTCGCGCCGTCGGGAGCGTGCTGGATGTCCCTCGGCACGTTCCATCCCGGCTCCGGATAGCGCGCGATGCGCTCGAAGGTGATGGGCGAGCTCTCGCTCGGGAGCGGCTCCGCGTTGCCCGCGCCGCCCTCCGGCACGCGCTCGACGCGCGCCGGCGCCGAGAGCTGCGCGGACCTCTGGTCGGGCGGGGCCCCGTGACCGCAGCCTGCGGCGCTGCCAGAGAGGAGCGTGAGGGGGAGGACGAACGCATCGCGGAGGCGCATCGGCGGGCTCAGTAGAACCCTTCGCGACGCGCGTAGCGAGCGGCACGTTCCGCGTCGTACTGCTCCGCGTCGAAGTCGCCCCCGCGGAGGACCTCGAGGATCGCGCCGCTCGTCGGGAGCTCCTTGCGATCGACGAACCGGGTCGCATCCCAGAGCTGCGAGCGCAGGAACGCCTTCGAGCAGTGCGTGAACGCGCTCTCGATGTCGACGAGGATCCCGAGCTTCGGCACCTTCTCTTCCACCGCGCACGGCTCGAGGAGCGCGCGGTCGGTGACGAGCGTGGCCCGTCCGTTCACGCGGAACGTGTCAGCCACGCCCGGGATCACGAAGAGCAGCCCCACGCGCGGGTTCGTGAGGATGTTGCGGAGCGAATCGGCGATGCGGTTCCCCGGCCGCTCGGGGACGAGCAACGTCTCGTCGTCGAGGATCCGGACGAAGCCCGGCGGATCGCCGCGCGGGCTCACGTCGAGGTGCCCCTCCGCGTCGCTCGTCGCGAGCAGGAGGAACGGCGATCGCTCGATGAACGGTCGGGTGAGCGCGTTCAGGCGCGGCGCGATCTTCGAGCAGACGAGCTCGGTCGGCTCGCCGATCACGGCGCGGAGCGCCTCCTCGGTGGCGATCGTCTCGCGGGTCAGGCGGTGGGCGACCATCCCGGGAGCATCCCACGACTGTCCGCCCGGGGAGCAGTGTCGGGTCCCCGACAGCCTCGCGGGCGCGTCCACCGCGGATTTTCCGAGCTGCCGTGGTTGGCCCGGCACGTGCTTGAGCCCTGGCCATGCGTGTCGGTCTCGAAGCGCTCGACGACGTCCAGGTGTCTCGCGAGGTTCGCGAGGCGGTCAGCCGCCAGCTGACCGAGCGCATCGCGTCGTCGGTGTTCTCGGGCGTCCAGGACCTCCGCCTGCGTCTTCGACGATCGAAGGGCGCGCTGCTCTGCGTCGCGATCGTGGGCTTCACCGGGGGCGACCTCGTCACGTCGACGGCGACGAGCGAGAGCCCGCTCGAGGCGGTGGTCGATGCGCTCGACGGGCTCCCCGCGCGGATGGAGCGCGTTCATCGCGCCGAGGCTCGAGCGAAGGACGCGAACGACGCCGATCGGCACGCCGCCGTCCGCGCGGAGCTGAAGAAGCTGCTCGATCGCGCCTGACGCGACTACCCTCGCGGCGATGGACCTCGATTGGGTCGCGCGCGTCGCCGGGGGAGGGAAGGCGAGGCGCGGCACCCGCCTGCAGTCGCTCTGGGACGGTTACGGCGAGATCCTCCGCGTCGCGATCGTCGGCGGCGAGGTCGAGAGCGTCATCGTCAAGTGCGTGAAGCCGCCCGCACGCGCGAAGAACGAGGTGTCCGACGCGCGGAAGCGAAGGTCGTACGAGGTCGAACGCGTGTTCTACGAGCGCTTCGCGCCGCGCTGCTCGGAGGCGTGCCGCGTGCCTCGCCTCTTCGGAGCGCGAAGGGCCCGAGGACGCGACGCCGAGTCGGTGTTCGTCCTCGAGGACCTCGACGAGGCGGGATATCCCGAGCGCCGTCGCTCGGCCGACGCGGACACCCTCGATCGATGCCTCGCCTGGCTCGCGGCCTTCCACGCCACGTTCTTCGCGTCGCCCCCGGACGGCCTCTGGCCGACGGGGACGTACTGGCACCTCGCGACGCGACGCGAGGAGCTCGCGAAGGTGGACGCGGCCGTGCGCGCGCTGGCTCCGCGGCTCGATGCGAAGCTCGCGTCGTGCGTCCATCGAACGCTCGTCCACGGTGACGCGAAGCTCGCGAACTTCTGCTTCGCGCCCGACGGTCGCGTCGCGGCGGTCGACTTCCAGTACGTGGGCGGCGGCTGCGGGATGAAGGACGTCGCGTATCTCGTCTCGGGCGAGCCCGGCGAAGCGCGCGCGGTCGACGCGTACTTCGGCCATCTCCGGCGCGAGCTCGAGGCGCGCGCGATCGACGCCGGCGCGGTCGAGGCGGAGTGGCGTGCGCTCTATCCGCTCGCGTGCGCCGACTTCTATCGCTTCCTCGCGGGCTGGGCTCCGGACTACTTCGCCGGCGATCGCCACGCGCAGCGCGTGCTCGACGACGTCGCGCGCCGTCTCTGAACGAGCGGCGCCGGCGGCGGATTCGGATTTCGTCGTGCGTTCTGCTCATTGAGGGCGCGGACGCGATCTGTTGCGCTCGAGCGATGAACTGGGGATTCATGCGTCCGGTCCGCCGCGTCATGCTCTTGGTCGTCCTCGCTCCTCTGGCCGGCGTGTTCGCGGCCTGCACCGAAGACAGCGACGGTGGCGCAGCGCCGTCATCGGACGCCGGAACGTTCGACGTGCGCTCGAGCGACGGCACTGCCGTCGACGCGAACGCGAGCGACGCCGCGATGGATGCGACGAGCGACGCGGCCGATGCCGCGAGCGACGCGGGCGACGCGGGCGACGCGGGCAGGCCGGGCAAGCTCGTCATCATGTCGCCGGCGACGGTGGTGGACGAAGACGGCGGAAGTCCGGTGACGGTGCCCGCGCCCAACGGCGACGTGGAGGTGCTCGGTTCGACCCCCGCCGGACGCATCATTCTCCACGAGCCCGGCACCCCGGGCGCGATCGTGAGCGTGAAGCCCGACGGCACCGGGCGCGTCGTCCTCGCCGACGCGGCGACCACACCGAACGATACGACCGTGATCGGCATGGTGGGGATCGCGCCAAACGACACGATCTACTACCTGCTCCATCGCGGCGCCGCGGACGACTATCACCTCGGCAGCATCAAGAGCGACGGCACCAATCGCGCGACGACGGTGCAGCTCACGGGTGGTGCGACGGGCATGACGAACGTCTCCGTCCACGGACAGGTGCCCGGCAACGTCACAGCGCTCGCCACGCGCTACCGCGGTCGCATCTTCACGACCGACAGTCGCCTCGTCCTCTCGGAGTACAACGGAAGCACCATCGTCCGCGCGCGCGCGTTCTCGCCGGACCTCGCCACGGTGACGACGGTCTTCACGGCGGGCGGGGACCGCTACGAAACCGTATGCGGCATCACGCCGGACGGTCGCGCCATCTACTATCGAGCACGCACGCCGAACGGCAGCGTGTTCGACGCGGTGAGCGTGAAGCTCGACGGCAGCTCGGAGACCGTGCTCACGACGAACGTGACCACGTTCTACAACTGCGAAGTCTCCCTCTCCGGGCACGTTCTCGTCAGCCTCGCCGGGGGCAACAGTGGACGCGACCTCTACATCGCGACCGGCGGAAATCTGGTCGCGCTTCGCGCGGACCCGAGCGAAGACGACAGCTTCGCGGCGGAGACGCCTGACGGGCGCCTGCTCGTTCGAGCCCTCGAGGCGACCAGCCAGGTGAGTCTCTACATCGTCAACGTCAACGGAACGGGCGCGTCGCCACTCGTGACGACGTCGGATCCGGCGGGCGCGTACGGCGACTTCATCGCCGTGACCCCGACGGGGCGCGTCGTCTTCCTGCGTTCGCCGGACTTCCAGGGCATCGGGACGCTTCACAGCATCAAGCTCGACGGGACGGGGAGGCTGAATCTCCTCCCGACGGGGAAGTTCCAATCGTACGACCCGTTCGGCGTCACGTCGTCCGGGCACTTCGTCTATCACGGCACCGGCGTCACCAACCCGTTCCCGCTTCGCCTCTACAACATGCGTGTCGACGCCGTGGTCTCGGACAGCGTGCCGGACCAGGTGATGATCACGAACGATTCGACCACGCAGTTGAACCTCGTTCTGAACTGACGCTCCTTCCCGTAGGCGAGAAGGAGCTCCGCGAGTAGTCGCCAGGAGATCGCGCGCCGTCTCTGGCGGCAGCGTCAGTCCGCGTCGTACTCGTCGCGCGTGATCTCGCGGCCCGACAGGATGGCCTGGTGGTACAGGTCCGAGTCGGGCCGGACCTCGTCTTCCGCGCACCCGTAGAAGCGGCGGTACACCTTGCCGGTCGCCTTCTCGAAGCGGAACCGGACGTCCTCGAATGGGTAGTCGATGTAGACGTCGCCTCTGCGGAATGCGTCGTTCGGGATCGGCATGGGCTCCTCGGGCCTCGCGGCAATGCTCGGCCGCGAGCTCGGTCATCGCAAGTGGGCTCCGACGTCGACGGCGGATTCGCCTGGTCCCGGCGGAGAGCTTCGCGCGCGAGCTCGATTCGCTCGGCGTGGGAACGCGGTTCGTCGCGACCGACCACGGTCACGCCGATCACCTCGAGCGCCTCGAGCCGACCTTGCGCTTCCTGCTCGAGCGGCTCGATGCGGCAAAGTAGACGGGTCGAGCTCGTCAGGCAGTGAGTCACTTCGACTCGGGACGCGTAGAATACGGACGTGACCGACGAGAAGGCAGGGTCGACGGCCGAAGGATCGGACGCCGCACGCCGTCGCGCCGCGGCGCTCATCGGCCGGACGCTGTCGGATCGCTATCGCATCGTCTCGCTCATCGCGATGGGCGGAATGGGGGCCATCTACCGCGCCGAGCACCTGCTCATGCGCAAGCACGTGGCGGTGAAGGTCCTGCACCCCGAGGTCGAGGGCTTCCCCGAGCTCGTCGCGCGGTTCGAGCGCGAGGCGGTGGCCGGAGCGCACATCCAGCATCCGAACGTCGCGACGGCGAGCGACTTCGGCAAGTTCGACGGCGGCTCGGCGTTCCTCGTGCTCGAGTACATCCAGGGGATCACGCTGCGCGAGCTCATCGATCGCGGGCCGATGCTGGCGACGCGCGCCGCCGCGATCACCCGGCAGATCGCCGCCGGGCTCTCGGCGGTCCACCAGAAGGGGATCGTTCACCGCGACATCAAGCCGAAGAACGTGATGGTCGTCGAGGACTCTCCGGCGGCCGAGCGGGAGAGCGGCAAGGAGCTCGGCGGCGGCGACCTGGTGAAGCTCATCGACTTCGGGCTCGCGAAGGTCCCCGTCGAGGAGCTGTCGGCGATCGCCCAGGACGCCGACAATCCGCGCCGCTCGCTCACCGCGGCGGGCGTCGTCATGGGGACGCTCGGGTATCTCGCGCCCGAGGCCGCGCTCGGGACGCGCTCGATGCTCGCACCGGCGGACCTCTACTCGCTCGGCATCGTCTTCTACGAGATGCTCTGCGGGAAGCCGCCGTTCGAGGGGACCGATCCGGCGAGCGTCTTCCTCCAGCATCGAACGAGCCCCGTCCCTCCGCTGCGCGAGCGAAACCCCGACGCCGACGTCCCGCCGGCGCTCGAGGCGATCGTCCGGCGCATGCTGGAGAAGGATCCGAACGACCGTTACGAGAGCGCGGCCGCGCTCGTCGCGGCGCTCGACGAGGCGCTCGCGGCGATCACGGGAGAGGTCGCGCGTCCCGGGGGCCTCGTGTCGACGCCCTCGTCCGCCATCGCGCCCGTCGCTGCGAGCGCCGCGAGGACGGGGCCCGCGCGAGGACGCGCGTGGTGGGTCGCCGGCGCGCTCGCCGCGATCTCCGCGGTCGCGATCCTGGCGACCGTCAGGGGCAGGACCCACCCCGCGGCTGCGACCGGCCCGATCGCCGAGAGCTCGGCGAGCGCCGCTTCGTCCGCCCCGCCGCCTCCGCGTGCCGAGGGGCCGCCGCGCGCGCCCGATGCGCTCGAGCGCTTGCGTGCCGCCGGGGACGGCGATCCGTCTGCGGCGATCGCCGTGCTCGTCGATCTGGCGAACACCGAGCCCCACGCCTTCGCCGATCGCGCCGTGCAGTCCGAGGCCGCGGCGATCGTCGAGCACGCGACCTCGAAGGGCGTCTCGACCGACGCCGCGTTCGATCGGCTCTCGGGCTCGCTCGGCAGCGACGGGCTCGACGTCCTCTACGACCTCGTGGCGCGCGCGCAGCGAACCGCCGAGCCGCTCGGGCGGACGACGAACGCGGGCTCGAAGGCGCGCGCGATCCTCGCTCGACCCGACGTGCTCTCGCGGGCGACCCCGGCCATGCGGGTCGCGTACGACCTCCGCCGCGCCGCGTGCGCGAACCGTCCGAGCATGTTCGCGCGCGCCGCGAAGGAAGGTGACGATCGCGCCCTCGAGATCCTCCGATCGATGCAGGGTCCGACCTGCACGCGAAGGGACCCGTGCTGTCTCGAGAAGAACCGCCAGCTCGAGCTCGCGATCGCCGACATCCAGGCGCGCCTCCGCCGCTGAAGCTCGCAGCAACGCTCGTGCCTGCATCGGAGCGCCGGGCGCGAGCTCGGCTGCGTTCAGCGGGCACGAGTGCTGCAGTCGGCATTCGATGTGGACCCGACGAGCCCAGCGGTCGCGATCCGATCGTTTTTGCGCGCTGCACGAGACGAGATCGCCGCGGAGTGGAACGGCGGATCGTGGGTCGGAGACCGTCTCTCGGAGCTCCTCGACGGCATCGGCGAGCTCGCCGAGCACGCCTCGAGCGGCGAGCCGCCCGAGGCAACGTTCGCGATGGCCCGTCGCCGGGCGCTCGACACGTACGGACCGAGGACCTCCGACGTCTCGCAGCTCGTCGGCGAGCTCTCGAGCTTGCGTGCGTGCATCGCGCGCGCCTGGCAACACGGCGCCCTGGCGGACCGCCATCGGGAGCTCGCCGCCGTCAACCTGGCGATCGACGCGGTCATCGCCGCCTCGGTCGCGCGCTTTCAGGAGCCGGCGCTCGCGAAGCTCGAGGCGCTCCTCGCCGCCTCGCCCGTCGGCATCGCGTTCCTCGATCGTGACCTGCGGTACATCCGGATCAACGAGGCGCTCGCGGAGCTCAACGCTCGCTCGCCCGCGGAGCACGTCGGCAAGTCGCTCGCCGAGGTGCTGCCCGGGGCCGCTGTCGCGGCCCTCGAGCCGATGCTGCGCGAGGTGATGGCGAGCGGAGAGCCGGTGCTCAACCACGAGATCCGCGCGCCGTCCGGGGACGACGCGAAGGACCCCCGGACGTACCTCGCGACCTATTTCCCCGTCCGCACGGCGTCCGGAGAGATCGCCGGCGTCGGTGGGATCGTCACCGACGTCACCGAGGCGCGGCGGGTGGAGATCGATCTCCGGCGGGTGCAAGGGCACATGCAGTCGATCCTCGAGCACACGCCGGCGCCGATCTGGGTGAAGGACTCGGAGGGCAGGGTCGTGCTCGCCAACCATCACCTCGCCGACGTCCTCGGTCACCGGTACGAGGACATCCTCGGACACCGCTCCGAGGACCTCCTCCCTGCGGAGCTCGCGGCCGTGCACCGCGCGCACGACGCCATCGTCATGAACGAGGGGCGCGCGATCGAGATCGAGGAGACCGTCCCGGCGCCGGACGGGACCCGGACGTTCCTCGCCGTGAAGTTCCCGTTGCCGGGCGAGCCGCCGCTGGTCGGTGCGATCGCGACCGAGATCACGGACCGGAAGCGGATGGAGGAGGAGCTTCGCGTCGCCGTCCGCGCGCGCGAACGCTTGCTGGCGGTCGTCTCGCACGACCTGCGGAATCCGCTCGGTACGATCCAGATCAGCGCCGCTCTGCTGATGTCCCGGCTCGCCGCCGATCCGCGATGGCTGCG
>JBDHVD010000020.1:0-40295 GCA_039809525.1 Labilithrix sp.
CGAGCGCTACTGCTACCGCCACGCGTGCGAGCAGCACGCCGCCGTCGTCGTCGAAGGCGCAGCGCCGCTCGCCGCAGGATCGCCGTGGCTCGCGCATGCCGGCCGCCTCGCGAGGGCGAACGCGGCGTTCGTCGAGCACTGGGTGGCGTCTTCCGCGGAGCCGCTCGAAGGCCATCACGAGGGCCTCGAGCTCGCCGCGCGCCGCCCCGGCTCGGAGGAGCTCGATCGCTGGCGGATCATCGCCCCGAACGACGCGACGCTCGACGGCGAGGGGCTGCGCGCCTGGCCGCTCGTCTCGCGCGCGATGACCTTCCCGAAGGACGGCACGACCAGCGCGGTCGGCTACCTCGTCCGCCTGCCGTCGGGCGAGGCGGCGATCGAGCTGCCCCATCGCGTCGGCCCGCACGCGCGGGTGCGGCTCCGCGGAGCGCTCGCGGAGGGGCTCGCGGCGCCTCCTCCGGATCCGAAGGCCGTCGATGCGCTCGGCGCGTGCAGGGCGCACGGGCTCTGTCCGCGCGCGATGTCCGTGTCGTCGCGCATCGTCGGCGTGCGCGGGCCGGCCACGTTCGTGAGCGCGTCCGCCGAGGCGACGGTGCTCGCGCTGGACGTCTCCGAGGTCGTGGTCGACGTCGATGCGCGCGAATGGCCGGCCGTGGAGCGCACGCATGCGCCCGCCCTGCAGCGCGCGGTCGGCGCGCTCGGGGCCGGCGATCTCGCGCGCGCCGCCGACGCCCTCGACGAAGCCGCCGCGATCCTCGACCGACCGCTCGGACCCTTCACCGACGTCGCGTACCGGCCACGCTTCGAGCGTGACATGGCGCGCCGTCTTCGCGCCGCCCTCGCCGACGGCGGCGACGGCAAGGCGATCCTCCTTCGTGCCGGTCGGCTCCACGACGAGGTGTCCCGTGTCGATCGCTTCGCGCGCGCGCTCACGCTCCCGGTGCTCGAGCGCGCGCTCGTCGTCCTCGAGCGCGAGGCGCGGACGAAGCCGGAGGCCGAGGCGGAGGAGTCGGCCGTGCTCTGGTGGTACGGGATCTCGCTCCGGGGCGGGCGGCCGCCGCCGTTCGCGCTCGAGCTCCACCAGCGGTTCCGGACGCGGCTCGTCGAGGGCGAGTCGTATCGACCGCCGCCGCTCGATCCGCCGCCCGTGCGCTAGGATCGGCGGAGATGTTCCTCCGCCTCGGCGCGATCGGCGTCGCGTTCGCGTTCACGACGGGCTGCCTCAGCCCTCACTACACCGTTCGACGCGACGAGCTCGAACGCCTCGCGAACGCGCCGCCGGCGGAGCGCACGGAGGTGCACGCGAAGCAGCGCATCGTCTTCAGCCCGTCGCCCGAGGACCTCGCGCCGGAGACGATGCTGCGCGATACGGCCGAGGCCGTCGAGACGGCGAAGATGGCGGCGCAGGCCGTCGCGATCGCGCGTGACGCCGCGCGACAGGCCGACGAGGCGGTGAACGAGCCGCCGAAGGACGAGAAGAAGGAAGAGCCGAAGGACGAGCAGAAGAAGGAGAACGAGAAGAAGGACGACAGCAAGGCGCTCGTCGTGGTCCTGGTCGTCGTGGGCGGGGTGTTCATCGGCGCGGCGCTCGCCGGCTCGGAGGGCGCGCGCTACGACGGCCGCTTCGCGCTGCCGGCCGATCGGCCGATCCACCTTCGCAACGATGCGCGCGAGATCGGCTGGGTGCACGCGAGCAAGCTCACCCCTGCGATGCTCGCCGACGTGACCGAGGGCGTCGTCTCCGACGCCGACGGCGCGCTCGTCCGGCTCGGGCGCGCGCCGCTCGATCGGCGAGGCTTCACCTACGGCGTCGAGCTCGGCGCCGGGGGCATGAACGATCTCGCGCGCGATCTCCGCGTCGGCTTCGCCGGCCGGATCGGCATCGGCTACTTCCCCGCGCAGGCCTTCGGCCTCCTCGCGGGCACGAACCTGCAGACGGGACCGAAGGGCGACCAGGCGACCGCGATCGACGTGCGCCCGTACCTCGAGCTGCAGCTCTTGCCCGTGCGCGGCGGCGGCTTCCACGGCGGCGTCTACGGCGAGGCCGGGCGCTCGTTCGGCAGCGAACGGCTCGCGAGCGGCGAGGAGCGCTCGACCTCGTCGTGGGCGCTCGGCGGCGGCCTCCTCGTTCAACGTGAGCTGACGACGCTCCTCGCGCTCACCCTCCGCGGAGGCGTGGTCGCGCTGCCGGAGCCCGGGCCCGCGACGCAGTGGGCGCCGCTGCTCACGCTCGGGATCGCCGTCTACTGACCGCGCGTCAGAGGAGCGTCACCTTGTTCGTGCCCACCTGGGTGACGAACTTCTTGCGCGCGGTGACGCCGACGTACTTCGGGTCCTTCGGCTCGCCGACCTCGACGAACGTGGCCTCGGCCTTCGTGCCGTCGATCGACATGAGGGCGAAGCCGTACGAGTTCGTGTCGGCGTACTTGAGGTACGGCGCGCTCGAGTCCTTCAGGACCTGATCGGCCGCGCCGGTCCAGGCGTTGACGATGAACTCGAGCGGCGAGCCCGGCGCGACGAACTTCGTCATCAGCTCCTTCAGCGACGCCGACGAGATGCCCGCCGTGACGTACTCGACGCCCACGGGCTTGGCGCCCGGTTTGTCGAAGTCGACGTGGAGCTCGGCGGCGTAGAACGAGTGGATGTCGCCGGTGCAGACGAGGAAGTTCTCGACGTTCGCCTTGGCGAAGGCGCCCAGGATCTCGGCGCGCTCGCTGCGATAGCCATCCCACTGATCGCAGTTCACGTAGACGACGTACGGCGAGAAGGTGACGGGCTCGACCCCGATCTTGTCGGGCACGCCGGGCAGCTTCTTCAGATCGAGGCACATCTGATAGACCTGCACCTCGTTGCCCCAGACCTTCCAGGTCGCGTTCGACTTCTTCACCGCGTCGAGGAACCAGGCCTTCTGCGCCGCGCCGAGGAGCGACGGCTTGGCCGAGGCCTCCTTCGGATCGAAGCCCTCCTTCCGCACGAAGTAACGCGAGCCCACCATCGTGTAGTCGATGAACTTGCCGCACGAGACGTCGGCGCCCTGACCCTCGGGGACGAGGTGATCGGCGCGGTACTGGCGCTGATCGGTCATGAACAGCTCGACGTGCTTGCCGAAGCGGAGCGCGCGGTAGATCTGGATGTCGAAGGGGAAGGTGAGGTTCGCCTTGTAGGTGACGTCGAGCGGCTGGAACTCGAAGAACGCGCGGTTCGCGGCGGTGCGGCGCGGCGTGTTCTTCTCGTCGCCGGCGAGCGGTCCGCCGGTCGCGGGATCCTTGCCGTTGAACGACGTCGAGTGGTCCTGCCAGCAGTCGTCCGCGAACTCGTGGTCGTCCCAGGTGACGACGAAGGGGTAGAGGCGATGCACCTCGCGGAGCAGCGGCTCCGATCGGTAGACCTTGTAGATCGTGCGGTAGTCGGCGAGCGTCGCGGCGGCGATGCGCGACTTGTCCTGCTTCGGTGACGTGTCGGTCCCGTCGGGGAGCTTGATCGCGCGGTCGGGGGTCGTGGACTGGAAGCGCGCGTCGTTGACCGACTCGTAGATGTAGTCGCCGAGATAGAGGATGAAGTCGACGTCGGCCTTCTCGTCGAGGAACGCCTTCCACGCGTGCCAGTAGCGCCCGATGTAGTCCTGGCAGGCCGCCATCGCGAACTTCACCGGGACGTCGGCGTTCGCGTCGGGCGCGGTCTTCGTCCGGCCGACCTGCGTCGTCGTGCCGGGGACGTCGAACCGGTAGTAGTAGTGACGGCCGGGCTCGAGGCCCGTGGGGACGACGCGGACGGTGTGATCGGCCGAGGCCGCGGCGGTGACCGTCGTGCGCGCGACGATCTCGGTGAGCGCTTCGTCCTTCGCGACCACGAGATCGACGTCGACGTCGTCGGCCTCGGTCTTGCCCGCGGCGACCGCATCGACGCGCGTCCAGAGCACCACGCGATCGGGGCGCGGATCGCCCGACGCGAGGCCCTGGGGGAACACCTTGTGGCTCGCATCCGCCGGCGACGTCGGCTGGAGCGGCTTGTCCGCGTCGCCACCGCTGGAGGAGCCGCCGTCCGGGTTCTTCGTCCCGTCGGTCGTCGGGGAGTCGCCGCTGCCTCCCTCGTCGCTTCCACATGCCACGTAGACGATGGAGCCGAGAGCACCGAAAAGGAATTCACGACGACGCACACCGGGATCGTTGCACGACGGTCCCCGACGAGCACTTCCTTTTTGATTACGGCGCTCTCACGCGCTTCGCCGGGGTGCGTCAGATGACGGAAGACTCGAGCCACTGCGGGTGCTTCGCGGTGCCGTCGTGCTTGTCGCTGGTCTTGAACGCCTCGTATTTGCCGTCCTTCGCCGCGTCGCGCGTCCGGTCGAGGAGGGCGGTGACGGCCTCGGCCGACAGGGGCTGGAAGGTGAGGGCGGCGTGGATCGCCTGGTCGAGCAGGCCGACGCTCTCGCACCCGGTGATGACCGTCGAGGTCGGGAGGCTCATCGCGTAGTGCAGGCAGTCGACCGCGCTCACCGTCTTGCTCTGGAGGATCTTCCCCGCCCCCATGCACTTCATCCCGAGCACGCCGATGTCCTTCTGCACGAGCACCGGGAGGACCATTTTCTCGAAGCTCCGGTAATGCGCGTCCATCACGTTGAGCGGCATCTGCACGGTGTCGAACGCGAAGCCGTGGTCGTCGGCGGCCTTCAGCATCGCGAGGTGGATGTCCGGATCCTTGTGTCCGGTGAACCCGATGTAACGGAGCTTGCCTGCCTTCTTCGCGTCCTCGAGCGCGCGGATGCAGCCGTCGTCGGCGAAGCAGCGGCCGGGGTCGCTCATGCGGATCACCTCGTGGACCTGCACCAGGTCGATCATGTCGGTGCCCAGCCGCCGGAGGGACTGCTCGAGCTGCTCGGTCGCCGCCTTGCGCGTGCGGCCGTCGAGCTTCGTCATCAGGAACGCCTTCTGGCGATAGCCGTCGCGCAGGGCCGCGCCCATGCGCTCCTCGCTCTTGCCGTCGTTGTAGTCCCAGCAGTTGTCGAGGAAGTTCACGCCGCGGTCGAGCGCGCTGCGGACGATGCGGATCGCCTCCTGGTCGTCCTTCGCCATGCCGAGGTGGAAGCCGCCGACGCCGATGATCGACACCATCTCGCCGGTCTTGCCGAGCCTGCGGCGGGGCATCGTGCGCGCAGCGACGGGCGGAGGGGGGACAGGAACGGCGCCCTCCTCCGGGGCGCTCTTGGCCGCGCCCTTCTTGCAGGCCGCGAGCACGAGGGTGGCGAGGCCGGCCCCGATGAAGGCCCGGCGCGCGATCCGGCGGAGATGCTCTTCCATCACGCGCGCAAGCCGTGCACCGCGCGTTCCAAGCCTCGCTTGCGCTACGCTCTTCTGCGTGGCGAAGCGCATCCGTTCGGCCGTGCTGCTCGCGCTCGCCGCATGCGGGATCGACGCGAAGGGGCTCGCGCCCGCCCTGGACGAGGCGGACGGGACCGGTCGCGACGGCACCTCGGCGGAGGCCGGAGCCGGCGCGCGCGACGGCGATGCGCCCGTGGCAGATGCGAGCCAGCCCGGCGACGGCGGCACGAACGCCGGCGACGCGAGCGGCGCGGACGCCGACGCGGGCGCGATCGGCGCCGGGAGCGCGCTCGCGCTCGACGGCAACGACGCCGTCGAGGTCGGTGTGCTCGCGGTGCCGGCCGACTTCACCGTCGAAGCCTGGGTGAAGCCGAAGACCGCGACTCGCGAGCAGTACGTCGTGGCGAAGGACCAGAACGGTCAGTCGAACGCGCAGTTCCGCCTGGGGCTCGAGAGCGGCGGCCGCGTCTTCTTCATCATGAGCGACCCGGCGGGCGACGACCACGGCCTCTACCAGGGGAGCAACTACGTCGTCCGCTCGGCCGCGGCGCTCCCGATGAACGCATGGACGCACGTGGCGGTCACGAAGAGCGGCGCGACCTACACGCTCTACGCCGGCAGCGCGGCGCCGGTGACGAAGACCGCGGACGCGTCGTTCGTCCACGCGAGCATGGTCTCGTTCCGCATCGGCGCGCGCGTCGCCTCGAACGGCACCGGCATCGACGGCGGCTTCGACGGCGTCATCGACGACGTGCGCATGTGGGGCATCGCGCGTACCGCCGCCGAGATCGCCGCGACGCGCAGCGCTCCTCCGCCGCTCTCCACGCCGGGGCTCGTCGCGTACTTCCGCCTCGACGAAGGCGCCGGGACGACGACCACCGACGCCAAGGGCGCGCTCGTCGGGACGCTCGTCGGCCCGCCCGCCTGGGTCACGTCGACCGCATTCTGACGGCTGCGATCGCAGCGCGTCCTTGCCGCGTCGACGACGCGCCCGGCGTGATCGAGGATGACCCTCGATGATTGCCAAGCACACCTCTCTCTCCTTCCTCGCGCTCGCCGTCGTCCTCGTCGCGTGCAGCAAGGACAAGCCGAGCGAAGTGACGACCACCGCCGCCCAGCCGACCGGCACCACGATGGCGGGCGGAACGACGAAGCCGGCGGAGACCGCGCCCGCGCCGACCACGCCGCCCGCTCCGTCGATGGGCAAGCCCGTGCTCACGTTCAAGGACGGTCTGAACACGCCGGAGTCGGTGCTCTACGACCAGGCGACGGACGAGTACATCGTGAGCAACATCGCCGGCGATCCGCTCGCCCACGACGGCAACGGCTACATCGCGAAGCTCGCGCCGGACGGCAAGGTGATCGAGGCGAAGTGGATCGAGGGCAAGAAGAAGGGCGTGACGCTGAACGCGCCGAAGGGCCTCGCCATCGCCGACGACAAGCTCTACGTCAGCGACATCGACACGGTGCGCATCTTCGACAAGAAGACCGGCGCCCCCGCGGGGGAGGTGAAGATCCCCGGCGGCACGTTCGTCAACGACCTCGCGGTCGCGCCCGACGGGCGGGTGCTCGTCTCGGACTCGGGCCTCCGGTCCGGCAAGCAGTCCATGGAGCCGAGCGGCTCGGACGCGGTGTACGCCATCGACAAGGACAAGAAGCTCACGACGATCGCGAAGGGCAAGGAGCTGGGCGGCCCGAACGGCCTGCTCCCGCGCGCGGACAAGACGTGGGTGGTCGGCTTCCAGTCGGGCGAGCTCTACTCGCTCGACGCGAAGGGCAAGCGCGCCGACGTGCAGAAGCTGCAGAACGGATCGCTCGACGGCATCGTCGCGCTCCCGAGCGGCGACCTCCTCGTCTCGAGCTGGGACGCGAGCGGCGTCTTCCGTGGCAAGCCCGGCGGGAGCTTCGTGGTGGTCCTCGAGGGGGTGAAGGCGCCGGCGGACATCGGCTACGACACCAAGCGCGGTCGCCTGCTCGTGCCGCTCTTCAACGACAACGAGATCCGGGTCTACGACGTGAAGTGATCGCGGGCGCGGGCGTGGCTCACACCTCGCGCGCGTACCAGTCCTGCAGCGGGCGCACGTGGTCGCGCGCGTCGTCCTCTTCGAGCGCGGCGCAGCCGGCGCGGGCGAGCGCCGTCGTGGTGAAGCACGGCACGCCGGCGGCGAGCGCGGCACGACGGAGCACGCGCGTGCGCGCGATCTCCGCGTCGCCCTCCGCGGTGACGACGGCGATGGCGACGCGACCGCCGGCGATCGAGCGGAGCGACGCGTCCATCCCCTCGAGCCGCTTGTGAGGCAGGCGCGAAGCAGAGAGCGCGGCGGACGTCGCGCCCTCGGCCTCGATGGCGAAGCCGATCGCCCGGAGGCGGCGCGCGATCTCGACGATCACGCTGCGATCCTCGGTGGTGACGGAGAGGAACGCGACCTCGCCGTCCTTCTGCGCCGGCGGACGGACGCTCGCGCCGATCGCGCGGAGGGCCTTGCCGTAGGCGCGGGCGGGCGTCTCGCCGATGCCCATGACCTCGCCGGTCGAGCGCATCTCGGGGCCGAGGATGGTGTCGGCGCCCGCGAGCTTCTTGAACGGGAAGACGCACTCCTTCGCCGCGACGTGGCGCGGGACGTTGCGGTCCGCGACGCCGAGCTCGTCGAGCGTCTTGCCGAGCATGACCTTCGTCGCGAGGCGCGCGAGCGGCAGGCCCGTCGCCTTCGAGACGAACGGCACCGTGCGGCTCGCGCGCGGGTTCACCTCGAGGACGAAGACCTTCTTGTCCTTCACCGCGAGCTGCGCGTTCATGAGGCCGACCACGCCGAGCTCGAGGGCGATCGCGCGGACGATGCGCTCGATCTCGAGCACCACGCGCGAATCGAGCGTGCACGGAGGGAGCAGCGTCGCCGAGTCGCCCGAGTGGACGCCCGCGCGCTCGAGGTGCTCCATCACCGCGCCGATGACCACGCGCTTGCCGTCGGCGACGCAGTCGACGTCGACCTCGACGGCGTCGTCGAGGAAACGATCGACCAGGATGGCACCGTCGATTTTCATCGTCGCGAGGTGCTGCGAGAGCTCCTCGGCGTCGCGCGCGACCTTCATCGAGCGCCCGCCGAGCACGTAGCTCGGGCGCACGAGGACCGGCCAGCCGAGGCGCTCGGCGCACGCGAGGACCTCGTCGTGATGGTGGGCGACGGCGCTCGCCGGCCGGGCGAAGCCGAGCTTCTCGAGCACCTCGTCGAAGCGGCCGCGATCCTCGGCGCGATCGATCGCGTCGGCGCTCGTGCCGAGCACCTTCACGCCGCGCGCCGCGAGCGCGGTCGAGAGCTTGAGCGGCGTCTGCCCGCCGAGCTGCACGAGCACGCCGTCGGGCTTCTCCGCGGCGCAGATCGCGAGCACCGACTCGAGGGTGACCGGCTCGAAGTAGAGGCGATCGGCGATGTCGTAGTCGGTCGAGACCGTCTCGGGGTTCGAGTTGATCATGATCGTCTCGAACCCGAGCTCGCGCGCCGCGCTCACCGCGTGGACGCAGCAGTAGTCGAACTCGATCCCTTGCCCGATGCGGTTGGGACCGGCGCCGAGCACGACCACCTTCGGCTTCTTCTTCGCCGACTCGCCGACGGCGGCGGTCTCCGTCTCCGTCTCCCACGTCGCATAGAGGTAGGGCGTGGTGCCGGGCATCTCCGCCGCGCAGGTGTCGACGCGGGCGAACACCGGACGGACGCCGGCGCTCTCGCGGCGGGCGCGGACCTCGTCCTCGGTCTCGCCGGTCAGCTCGGCGATGCGCGCGTCGGACATGCCGAGCCGCTTCGCCGCGGCGATCGCCGCGGGGTCCTCGACCACCGCCTTCTCCATGTCGACGATGCGGCGGATCTGGGCGAGAAACCACGGATCGATGTGGGTCTTCTTCGCGATCGCCTCGTTCGTCTGCCCGGCGCGCATCGCATCGGCGACGGCGAGGAGGCGCTCGGCGCGCGGCCGCGCCGGGTCCTTGTCCTTGCCGAGGGGCGAGAGCCCGGTGAGCCCGGTCTCGAGCGCGCACGCCGCCTTCTGCAGCGCCTCGCAGAACGTCCGGCCGATGGCCATCGCCTCGCCGACGCTCTTCATCTGCGTGCCGAGCGAGTCGTCGGCGCCAGGGAACTTCTCGAACGCGAAGCGCGGCCACTTCACGACGACGTAGTCGAGCGCCGGCTCGAACGCCGCGCTCGAGCCGGTGAGGTCGTTGCGGAGCTCGTCGAGCCGGTAGCCCACGGCGAGCTTCGTCGCGATCTTCGCGATCGGATAGCCGGTGGCCTTCGAGGCGAGCGCGCTCGAACGCGAGACGCGCGGG
The DNA here is from genome assembly GCA_039809525.1 of Labilithrix sp. Classification (GTDB taxonomy): domain Bacteria; phylum Myxococcota_A; class Polyangia; order Polyangiales; family Polyangiaceae; genus Labilithrix. The sequence continues at coordinate 9,637 of JBDHVD010000020.1, forward strand.
TTCATCTCGATCACGCGCACCGCGCCGTCCGACGGACGCACCGCGAACTGCACGTTCGCGCCGCCGGTCTCGACGCCGATCTCGCTCATCACCGCGCGCGCCGCGTCGCGCAGGCGCTGGTACTCCTTGTCCGTCAGGGTCATCGCCGGCGCCACGGTGATCGAGTCGCCGGTGTGGACGCCGAGCGGATCGAGGTTCTCGATCGCGCACACCACGATGAAGTTGTCCGCCGCGTCGCGGATGACCTCGAGCTCGAACTCCTTCCAGCCGACGAGGCACTCCTCGACGAGGACGTCGTGGGAAGGCGACTCGGCGAGCGCGCGCGCGACCTTCGCGTCGAGCTCGGCGGGATCGTGGACGATGCCGCCGCCGGCGCCGCCGAGGGTGAACGACGGCCGGAGGACGACGGGCATGCCGAGGTCCTTCGCGATCGCGCGCGCCTCCTCGACGGAGCGGGCGACGGCAGCCTTCGGGCACTCGAGCCCGATCTTCTCCATCGCCTGCTTGAAGAGCGCGCGGTCCTCGGCCTTGCGGATCGACTCCGGGCGCGCGCCGAGCAGCTCGACGCCGTAGCGCGCGAGCGTGCCGTCGTCGTCGAGCGCGAGGGCGAGGTTGAGCGCGGTCTGTCCGCCGAGCGTCGGGAGGATCGCCGACGGGCGCTCCTTCTCCACGATCGCGGCGAGCGCGCGCACGTCGAGCGGCTCGACGTAGGTGCGGTCCGCGAGCTCCGGGTCGGTCATGATCGTCGCCGGGTTCGAGTTGACCAGCGCGACCTCGTAGCCCTCGGCCTTGAGCGCCCGGACGCCCTGCGTGCCCGAGTAGTCGAACTCGCAGCCCTGGCCGATCACGATCGGCCCGGCTCCGACGACCAGGATCTTCTTCAAGTCGGTGCGGCGAGGCATGTCAGTCTCCGAGGCCTCGCTGCTCGCCGAAGCCGAGCGCGAGGTTCAGGTTGCGGATCGCCTGGGATGCGGCGCCGCCCAGGAGGTTGTCGATGGTGGCGACGACGGTGGCGCGCATCCGGTCCCCGGGCTGCGCGAGCCCGCCGATGAAGACGTCGTGCTTGCCCGCGACGTCGCGGACGAGCGGAGCCTCGGCAGGGGAGAAGTGCACGAGCGGCTCGTCGGCGTACGCGCGTTCGTAGAGCGGACGGAGATCGGCCGCCGTCCGGAGGGCCATCGAGACGGTGACGGTGATCCCGCGGAAGAAGGGCGCCACGTGCGGCGCGAAGAAGACCGGGACGCCGAGCTGGCGCGACACCTCGCGCTCGTGGACGTGCCCCACGAGCGCGTAGGGGAGGAGGTTGTCGCGCAGCACCTCGGGATCGTTCTTCGGCGAAGGCGTGGTGCCCGCGCCGGAGTATCCGCTCACCCCGAAGACGTGCGCCGGCCCTTCGAGCAGGTGCACGACCGGGTCGATCGCGAGCTGCATCGCGGTCGCGTAGCAGCCGGGGTTCGCGATCCGCTTCGCGCCGAGGATGCGCGTGCGGTTCCGCTCCGGCTGCCCGTAGACCCACGCGTCGTCGAAGCGGTGGTCGGCCGAGAGATCGACGATCACCGCCTCCGGATCGATCGCCTCGACGTACTCCTTCGAGGCGCCGTTCGGTAGCGCGAGGACGTAGGCGTCGAGCTTCTCGCGCGCGACGTCCCCGGCGGTGAGGCCGTCGCGCTGCGAGATCGCCAGGCGGACGTCGAAGCCGCCGTGCTTCTCGACGAGCTGCACGAGCTCCCTGCCCACGTACCCGCGCGCCCCGATGATCCCGAGCGTTTTCTTCATGAGGGCCTCAGGCCGCGGCTTCGTGGAACGTCGCCGGCATCGCCAGCGCCGTCTGCACGCTGCGCTCGATCTCCCGGAAGTCGGTCATCCCGCACCAGAAGACCCACCACTTGTCCGTCTTGTAGAGGCCGTCGGCGTTCTGCGCGTACCAGCCGTTGACCGGGTTCGCCGCCTTCGCGCGCCAGAAGAGCTTCGGGTTCTCGGCGCGCAGGCGCTTCCAGATCGAGCCGCCGATGCCTTCGCCCTGCGCCTCGTTCGTGACCGCGAACTTGTCGAGGTACGGCACGCCGTCCTCGAGCGTGAGGATGGCCGTCGCGCGGTACGACTCCGCGAGGTAGACGCGGTACGGCTTCTTCGAGACGAAGTACGCGTCGTCGAGCTTCTTGCCGAAGCACGCCTCGAGCAGCGCGCGGAGGCGCGGCGCGTCGATCGTCGACCAGTTCTCGTGGCGCGTCACGCTCTCGCCCCGGCGGACGAGGGTGCCCTCTCCGCGGTGGGTGAAGAGCTCCTTCGCCAGGTGCTCCGGCGACGTGATCGACACCGACGAGGTCGGCGGCAGCTCCGCGAGGAGCGTCGCGATGGCCACGAGCTTCTCGCGCGTCTCGGCGCAGATCGCCGGATCGCGGAGGAGCCCCTCGTAGTCCTCGGCGAGGTTCACCGCGGGGCGCATCACGCCGTTCGCGTCGAACAGGCCGCCCTGCTCGTTCAGGTAGACGACCTTGTGCGGCTTCACCGCGAGGGTGATCGCGCGGGTCGCCGCGTCGCGGGAGAGCACGAGGATCTGCCCCTTCGCCGTCTCGCCGAGCGGCGAGACGATGGGGAGGATCCCCGACTGGGCGGTCGCGGTGAGCGAGCCCTCGCGGACCGAGGTGATCTCGCCCATGAGGCCCTCTTCCTTCGCGTCGACGCGCTTCGCCTCGAAGACGCCGGACGTGAAGGGACGGGCGCGCGTGCCGAGCGCCTCGAGGGCGTCGACCAGGCGGTGGTTCGTGTCGTGGAGGACGCGGCGCGCGACCTCGAGCACCGCGGGCGTGGTCTTCCGGCCCTCCGGCCAGCGGCCGCCGTGCACCACGATGGGCACGAGGCCGACCTTCTGGAGGAAGGAGAGCGAGGAGGCGAGCGCCGGCAGCGCGTTCTCGATGACCGCGCCGCTGGCCTTGACGACCGCGAACTTCGGCGCGTCGACGCTCGCGTAGTGGCGGAGGTACTGCTCCACCTCCTTGCGACTGCCGATGTTCGTGAGGAGGCGGACGAGGACGTCCTGGTTCATGAGGAACCTCCCTTCGCGTCGACGAGACGACGCATCACTGCTTTCTGGACGTGGAGACGATTCTCCGCCTCCTCGATGACGAGGCTGCGGGGCCCGGTGACCACGCCGGTCGTGGCTTTCACGTCCCGACGAAGCGGCAAGCAATGACTGAAGTACCCCGGTTCACCGCCGCGTTCGCTCGAGCCGGTCAGCGCCATCTTCGGCTCGTCGACGATGAAGTGCTTGTACTGATCGCGGATCTTCTTCTCCTCTTCCCAGCGTCCGAAGTAGGGGAGCGCGCCCCAGCTCTTCGCATAGACGACGTCCGCGCCGCGATATGCACTCTCGACGTCGTGGGTGACGGTGACCTTCGCCATCGAGCGCGCCGCGCTCATGTAGCGATCGTCGAGGACGTACTCGGGCGTCGGGCAGAGGAGGGTGACGTCGAAGCCGAGCTTGGCCGCGATGATCAGCCCGGAGTTGGCGACCGCGGTGTTGAGCGGACGCGGATGATAGGTCCACGTGAGGAGGAACTTCTTCCCGTCGGTCGTGCCGAGCTTCTCCTTCAGCGTGAGCGCGAGCGCGAGCTCCTGCATCGGATGCGTGATGGTCTCCATGTTGATCACGGGGACCGTGGCGTGCTCGGCGAACTGGCGGATGACGAGGTCTTCCCGATCGTCCTCCCAGCGCTGGAACTTGGGGAAGGCGCGGACGCAGATGAGGTCGCAGTAGCGCGACAGCACGCGCGCCACCTCGCCGACGTGCTCCTCGGCCTCGCCGTCCATGACGACGCCGTCGCGGTACTCGATCGGCCAGGCGCCCTTGCCCGGCTCGAGGACCACGGCGTGGCCGCCCATCTCGAACACGCCGATCTCGAACGAGCTGCGCGTGCGGAGCGACGGGTTGAAGAAGACGAGCGCGACGCTCTTGCCGGCGAGCGAGTCGACGCGCGTCTTCTTGCGGCCCGCCTTCAGCGCGGCGGCGTCGGCGAGCAGCGCCTCGATCTCCGGGCGCGACCAGTCGAGGGTCGTCAGGAAGTGACGCGTCGTCATCGTGGCCCCGCGATTACTCCTCTTGCGCCTAGGCACAAGTAACAATTGCATCAGACGTGAAGGATCCGCGGAGCATGCAGCCGGCGCCGAGGTGGGTACGGCCGCGCTCAGACCAGTCCGAGGCTGTAGCGGAGCGCTTCGTCGAGCTGGGCGGCCTTCTCGGGACGAAGGGTCGCGATCTTCGCCTCGAGCCACACCTTCGGGATCGTCACGACGTCGTCGGCGTTCGCCACGCACGGCCTCGGCAGGCTGTCACGCTTCGTGAGCGCAACCTCCGATGCGATGGCGGTCGAGCTCAGCCGAGGATGCTCGCCGTCACCCGCGGGCGGCGCGCGACGGCGACGCCGATGCGCTCGAGATGCGCGGACGCCGCGAGGACGGTCGCCTCGTCCCACGCGTCGCCCATCAGCTGGAGGCCGACGGGCAGACCGTGCGCGTCGCAGCCGACCGGCGCCGAGAGCGCGGGCAGGCCGGTGAGGTTGCCGAGGAAGCAGAAGCGCGTGAGCCCCTCGATGACCTTCGTGTCGAGGAAGCCCGTCGCCATGTCGACGTCGGACACCTTCCCGGCGGCGGAGACCGTCGAGGGGAGCGCGACGAGGTCGACGTCGCGGAGCGCGCGCGCCATCTCGCGCCGGATGGCGGTGCGGACGCGCAGCGTCTCGAGGTACTCGATGGCGTTGAACGCCTCGAGCGACGCGAACGTCACCTGGAGGTCGTCGCCCATCTCGTCGGCGTGGTTCCGCCACTCGGCGCGGAGGCCCGCGCGGGCCTCGCACGCGATGACCACCATCCCGACCTGGGGCGCGAGGCCGGCGAGCTGGAGCGTGAGCGGGACGAGCCGCGCGCCCTCCTTCTCGAGCGCGGCGAGGGCGGCGCGGCCGGCGCGCTGGACCGGCTCGGTCGCGTCCGCCCACTCCGACTCGGGCACGCCGATGGTCATGCCGCGGACCCCGCGGCCGATCGCGGCGGTGAAGCTCCCGCGCTCGCGCTGGGGCGCGGCGAACGTCTGCGGATCGTTGCCGTCGACGCCGCTCATCGCCTCGAGCGCGAGCGCGAGGTCGACCGTCGAGCAGGCGAGCGGTCCGTAGTGCGCGACGCTGCCGGTCGTGAGGCTGCCCGCGCGGCTCACGCGGCCCCACGTCGGCTTGATGCCGAACACGCCGTTGACCGACGCCGGGATGCGGATCGACCCGCCGCCGTCGCAGCCGAGCGCGAACGGGACGAGCCCCGTGGCGACGCCGACGCCCGAGCCGGTCGACGATCCTCCCGCGAAGCGGTCGGTCGCGTGCGGATTGCGAGGCATCGCGCGCTTCGAGTTCGCGCCGTTCGGGGTCATCCCGAACTCGGTCATCGGCGTCATCCCGATGCAGATCGCGCCCGCCTCGCGCACGCGCGCGACCGCGGTGCTGTCCTCGGGCTGCGGCCGCGGATCGAGGAACGCCGTGCCTCCGCGGCGGGCCATGCCCTTCACCGCGGTCTCCTCCTTCACCGCCCAGGGGACGCCGTCGAGCGGGCCCCTCGGCTTGCCCTCGCGCCAGCGCGCGGTCGACGCATCGGCCTCCGCGAGCGCCACCGCGTCCGCGTACTCGCAGAGCGGACCGACGGCGGGCTCGAGGGACGCGAGCCGGCGCGCCTCGGCGAGCGCGCGCTCGACCACCGCGCGCGGCGTCGTGCGGCCCGAGCGGTACGCCTCGACGAGCGCCGATGCGCTCGGCGCCCAGCCGGCGCCGGGGGCGGGCAGCCCTTCGCCGTGCGCCTCGCGCGGAGGACGACCCGGGTGCGGGCGCGTGTCGAGCGGGACGTCGCCGCGCTGGTCGTCCGGGATGGTGTCGAGGCGATCGATCTTCAGATCGGTCCTGAGCACGCGCTGGAGCGCGATGCTCCCCACGCGCGTGCGCGCGAAGCGAGCGAGGTTCTTCAGCGGCGCACCGCTGATGCGAGGAGCGCGGAGGTCGGCCATGAGGATCGCGGCCCTTTTAGAGCACGCGGTTCCGGAGCGACAAGAGCCGGTTCATGCGCGCCTCGTGCTCCGGACCGGCGTCGTCGAACTTCACGCCCACGCCGGGCCAGCGCTCGCTCGACGACGGGCGCTGCCAGCGCACCTCGCCGGCGAGGCGCACGGTCTCGCCCCGGGCGGACTTGGTCGTGATCGCGACGGTGACCTTCGAGCCCGCCTTCGCCGCGAGGTACGTCGCGACGAACACGCCGCCGGTCGACATGTTCTCGGTGAAGCCGATGCTCGTCTGGCCGTCGTGCTCCACCACCACCTCGATCTCGAGGAGGTGACGGATGACGGAGCGCGACTCGGTCCACGTCTGCGCGCGAGAGAGCGGCAGCGCGGTGGTCGAGCCCGGAGGCGGAGGCTCGGACTTGATGACGGTGATGGGCTCGGCCTCGACGGTCGTGGCGCCGGTGCCGGAGACGACCACCGGATCCGCCGCGAGGGAGGCCGGCGGCGGGATGCTGCCGATCGTGGGGACGACCGAGAGCGGGCGTCGCTGCCCGCGGCGATGCGACGCGACCAGCGGGAGGGCGGGGAACGCGCGCTCGGTCCCGGCCCCGCGCGTGAGGGCGCGTCCGGCCGCCGCCGCGCGCTCGTACGTCGGCACGAGCAGCGTCCAGATGCGCGCGAGCTTCGTCCGTGCCTGCGCGTGCTCCTGGCTCTCGCCGGCGCGCAGCGCGTACTCGATCGCGTCCGCGGCCGCGCGCACGCTCGTCGGGACCTTCGCCGCCTCCGCCGGCAGCGCGTCCGCGCGACGCGCATGGAGCGCGCCGAGCGTCCGGAGATCGTAGACCAGGTCGACGACGCCCTGGCCCTGCCGCACGGCGTCGATCCAGGCCTTGGCCTCGGCGTCCTTCAGGGACTTCTCGAGCTCCGCGATCGCCTGCGCGCGGACGGCCTGTCCGCGGTGCACGAGGTCGCCGGGGATGCCGACCCCGTCCGGGAGGTACTCGCCCCCCAGGCCCTCGACGATCTCGAGCATGGCGCGCGCGAGCTCGGCGAGCTCCGCGGCCAGCGCGCCGTCGGTCCCGGTGCCCTCCAGCCAGTCGGCGACCAGCAGCGCGGTGATCGCCGCACCCTGCGGGTCCGCATACGGCTTCTGGACGGCCTCTTCGGGGACCTCACCGAGCCGCTTCTCGAGCTCTCGCATCGCTTCGCTCCCCATTCTCGGAGGGTCGATGGTACACGAAGGGGAAGGTGTCCGCCTCCAGCAACAGCACGACCGAAGGCATCAAGATCACGGTCAATGCCGTCTACGTCCCGGAGCAATCGTCGCCCCGGATGCACCGCTACGTGTTCGCCTACACGGTGAAGATCGCCAACGAGGGCGAACGGCCGGCGCAGCTCCGGAGCCGGCACTGGGTGATCACCGACGGCGAGGGCCGCGTGGAGGAGGTCCGGGGGCCCGGGGTGGTGGGGCAGCAGCCCCTGCTCCAGCCCGGTGACCAATTCGAGTACACCAGCGGCTGCGTGCTCACCACCCCGCGGGGCGAGATGCGCGGCACCTACCAGATGCACCGGCCCGACGGGTCGATGTTCGACGCCACCATCGCCCCCTTCGATCTGAACCTGCCCTACTCGCTCAACTGAGGCCAGGCCGCCATGGACGAGAGTCGATTCCAGCAGCTCGCAGACGCGACGTTCCGCACGATCGAGGGCATGCTCGAGGACGTCGATGCCGAGGTGGTCGACCTCGAGCGCGCCGGGGACGTGCTCACCCTCACGTTCGCCAACGGCAAGAAGGCGGTCGTGAACACGCAGCGACCCACGCGTCAGATCTGGCTCGCGGCCAACGCCCAGGCCTGGCACTTCTCCCACGACGAGCCGTCCGGCACCTGGCTCGACGACAAGGGGCGGGGCATCGAGCTCGTCGCGCAGATCGCCGCGATCATCAAGGAACAGGCGAACGTCGACGTCTCGCGATAGCATCGGCGTCGATGCGTTCGGCGCTGGCTGCTCTGCCCGTGGCCCTCGGCCTGGGCCTCGCTTCGATCGTCGCGTGCGGGACGTTCTCGGGCGCGGAGGAGGAGAAGCCCGCGGCCGATGCCGGCTCGACCGACGGCCGGGCGGATGCGGCGCAGATCTGCCCGACGGTGGTCGAGGGGCCCGGCGCCTGCGCGAGCGACGCCACGATCAACCTCGCGAACGATCCGAAGAACTGCGGGACCTGCGGCCACTCGTGCGGCGCCGGCTCGTGCGTCGCGGGGGCCTGCGCGCCGGAGAAGGTCACCGCGGAGGCGGGGCTCGCCGTGGCGCTCGCCGATCACTTCTTGTTCCTCGGACAGGCGCAGGCGGTGAAGCGGTTCGTCGTCGACGCGTCCGACGCGCCGGTGACCGTGGCGCAGGGCTTCCTCGGAGACCTGCGCGGCCTCTCCCCGTTCGCCGACACGCTCTACCTCAGCGCCGCGCAGCAGCAGTACACCGTGCCGGTCGCGGGCGGGACCCTGTCGCCGAACCCGAAGCCGGCGGAGAACCTCCTCCCGACGACGGGGATCTGGTTCGCGGTCCCCGACGGAAGCGCGTACTACGCGTTCGTCGAGGAGAAGAAGAGCCACCTCGCGCACCTCACGACCGGGCCGCTGACGAGCATCGCCGAGGAAGGCAGCATCTCGGCGGTCACCGCGCGCGTGTCCACGGCGTTCTGGGTGGTCGACGCGCCCGCCGGAAGCACGCTGCGCGGTCCGTTCGGCGCGCCCAGGGATCTCGCGAAGAGCGCGGTGACGATCGGCGCGATCACCGACGACGGCGCGCACGCCTACTACGTCGACACGGACGCGCACCGGCTGATGCGCGTCGACCGGGACGGGATCGCGGTGGCGATCGCCGTCGAGCCGGGCGGCCCCCCGACGGCGATGACGATGGACGGCGATCGGATCGTCTACGCGACGGTGCGCACCGAGCAGGTGGTGAACACGTTCGCGTACGTCGTCTCGGTGTCGCGCTGCGGCGGCCCGCCGGTCGTCCTCCGGAAGCTGGAGAAGGACGTGACGGTCTCGTCGCTCGCGGCCTCGGGCGGGGTGGTCTACGCGGCCACGAGCGCGGGCGTCGAGCGGCTTCGCTGATCGCCGCTCAGCCGTCCACGCGGACGCCGATCGCGCCGCGGAGATCCGAGTAGAGATCGCTCGTCGCGAACTTGTAGAGCTCGCCGATCTTCTCGCGCGGCGTCAGGTCCGACGGCGACTGCGGCTCGGCGAGGATGCTGCGCCGCGCCGGCTCGACGTCGCCGCAGAGGAGCAGCCCCGCGCGCATGCTCGAGAGATCGGCGCAGTGCGACCAGCGCTTCACGTCGAGCAGCCCGCCCTCCATCGTCGCGTGCGTGACGATGTGGCGGAGGCTCTCGCGCTCCTGCGGATTGAGCACGTCGGAGAGGCTCGCGTCGAGCGCGGCGCCGGCGGTGTCCTTCGCGCCCTCCGAGCGGCTCACGCGCACGGCCGCCGCGAGCAGCGCGGTGAGCTCGGTCACCGAGGGGAAGAACGCGCGCGGCAGGAGCTCGACCCGCTGCTCCGCGAGGCGCTTGCCGACCATGTACACCAGCGCCTCGGCGCGCGCCTCGACGAGCGACGCGGTGACGAGGATCGCGCCGAGCGGCGCGAGCGCCGGCGCGAACGGCACCGGCGCCTTCGGATCGCCGAGCAGGAGCTCGGGCGGCGGCAGCGACAGGATCTCCGCGCCGTTCGCGAACGTCGCGCGGATGACGTCGTGCATGCGCGCGTGGTTCGCGGTGAACGGGCGGCCGACGCGCAGCTCCGGGCGGAGCTGGGCGAAGCGCATGCGCGCGACGGCGGGGGTGATGAGCGCGAAGATCCGCGTCAGCGTGGGATCGAGGTCCCCGTGGAGCACGTGCGACTGCCACGCCTGCTCGACGAGCTGCCCGGGGATCTCCGAGAGCGGCATCGGCGCGTAGTCCGCGTGGAAGCGCGCCTGCTCGGCTTCGAGATCGCGCAGGCGCGCGAGGACGTTGACCGCGCACCACGCCTTGTCGAAGGCGTGCTGGCGGAGGAACAGCTCGTACAGCTCGGCGTAGAGCTCCGCGTCGTGCGGATCGCGGTCGATCGAGGCCCGGACGCGGGCGACCGCGTTGTCGAGGTTGTCGGTCACCACGAGCAGCTCGGTGACGATCTTGCGGACCTCCGTGTCGTCCGGCTGGAGGCGCGAGGCCGCGTCGAGCGCCTCGAACGCGCGCTCCGCGTCGCCCAGGCGATCGCGGTAGATCAGCCCGAGCTGCTGGAAGAGCACGAACTTGAGCTTCGGCTCGTCGTCGTCCTTCACCCGCGCGATCATCTTGCGGTAGGCGCGATCGAGGCCGTCCCAGTCCTTCGCCTGGGTGAGGATCCGGACGAGCTCCTCGAACGCATCGAGCTTCTTGCGATCGACGTCGAGCACCTGATCGTAGAGATCGGCCGCGCGCTGCAGGTCGTGGAGCTTGTTCTCCACCACCTGCGCCATCGCCACGAGGCTCTTCACCTTGCGGTCGGGGCTCTCCTGGATCTGCGTGATGCCTTCGAGGACGCTCGACAGCGCGTCCCACCGTTCGAGCTCGCCGTAGACCCACATCAACGTGTGGAGCAGCCAGTGATCGAGCGCCTTGATCCGGCGCGCCTCCTCGAAGACGACGGCGGCCTTCTCGAGCTCGTTCGCGTGGCGCGCGAGGATCTCGCCGGCGTCGACGAGGAGCTTGTAGCGCGCCTCCGCGCTGGTGGCGTTGCGCGCGAGGTCGATCTTGATCTGACAGGCCCGCGCGAAGTCGCCGCGCGAGAAGCACACGTCCGACAGCATCCCGAGGACCTCGGCGTCCTCGGCGTCGCCGGTCTCGAGCGCGCGCTCGAGCGTGCGGGCAGCGGCCGCGAGATCGCCGCCGTCCTTCTGCAGCGCCGCGAGGCGGAGGAGCATGTCCGCGGGCAGCACCGTGGGGCCGGTCGCGATGCGCGCGAGGTGCTCCTTCGCGCGCGCGACGAGGGCGGGCTTGTCGGCGCACTGGCTGCACACCGCCACGAGGTCCGCCTGCGCTCCGGGATCGTCGGGCTCGGTCTCGAGCGCCGAGAGCGCGGACGCGATCGCGCGGTCGGCGTCGCCGAGCGCCGCGTTGATCCGCGTCTGGAGGCGCATGCGCATGAACAGCGCCTCCTTGTCCTTGTCCCGGACGGCGACGTTGACCAGGAGCTCGCAGAGCGGCGCGGCCTCGGCCCACCGCTCCTCGCGCGTGAACGCGTCGAGCATCGCGGCGGCCGCGGTCTCGTTCGAGGGATCGGCCTTCACCGCCGCCTCGAAGGCCTCGCGCGCGCGGCGCTCGTCCCCGTGCGACAGGTGCACGTTCGCCAGCTCGACGTACACCGCGCCGCGCTGGCGCGGTCCGCCCTCGTTCTTCGCGCGCTGCTCGAGGCACTGGATGACGCGGCGGTCGTCGCCGGCCTGCGCCGCCATCCGCTGGAGCGCCTCCCAGGCCGCCGCGTTCGTCGGATCGACGGTGACGGCGCGCTCGTACTGCAGGCGCGCGGAGATGGCGTCGCGGTCGTCGTACGCGAGGAAGTCGCCGAGCTGGACGAGCTGCTGCGAGGCGGCGCGCTTCGTCGGCGCGAGCTCCGCGAGGCGCGCCTTGTACGTGGCGACGTTCGGCCAGTCGCCGAGCTTCTCGTAGAGGCGCGCGAGATCGCCGAGCGCGCGGCGATGCTGCGGATCGACGACGAGCAGATCGCGATGCAGCTCCACCGCCGCGGCGGGATCGCCGAGCTTCGACTCGTAGACCTCCGCGGCGAGCTCGAGGAGCTCCACCTTCTGCTTCTTGTCGTAGGTGACGTCCGCGCGCGCGCGGAGGACCTTCGCCAGGTTCGGCCAGTCGCGGAGCGCGTGGTAGCAGCGCTCGAGGCCCTTGAGCGCCTGCGGATGCGCCGGCTCCTCCTCGCGGACGCGCTCGAAGATCTGCGCCGCCGCCTCGCGCTTCAGGTACTTCGTCTCGTACAACTCGGCGAGCTTCAAGAGCGCGTCGGTGCGCTCCGCGCCGGTCTGCGCCACCTTCGACTGCCGCTCGAGCGCCCACTCGACCTGCGCGTGCTTGCCCGCCTCGCGGCCGATCCGCTCGAGGCCCTGGAGCGCGACGACGTTGGACGGATCGAGCGAGACGGCGGTCTCGTAGTGCTTCGCGGACTCGGGCGTGCCGGCCCAGGCGCCGGCGAGCGTCAGGAGGATCGCGACCTTCTCCTCGCGCCGGCTCGAGCGCTCGAGCGCGCGTTGCAGCAGCTCGCGCTGGCTCTTGGTGTCCGCGTTCGACGCCGCGACGATCGCGGCGCGCCGGAGGACGACCGGGTGCGTCTTGTCGAGGCGCTCGAGCTCGGAGACGAAGGGGCTCGTCTCGTTGCCGCGCGAGAGCATTCGCTCGTACCAGAAGACGAGGTGGCCGAGCAGCACCACGCGGAGCTCGTGATCGGCGGTGTGGAGGTTCTTCTTCGCGCGCTCGGCGACCTCGCCGATGCGGCCCGCGCGCCGGCCGACGCGATCGATGGACTCGACGAGGGGCTCGTCCTGCGGGCGGATGTCGAACGCCTGGAGGAGCACGTCGAACGCGCGCTGATCGTCCTCGTTGCCGTGCTCCTCGACGCTCGCGATCTTGTGGAGCAGGCTCACGCGCTCGCTCGGCGTCTCCGCGCTCGGCATCCGCGCCCGGTACAGATCGATCAGCGCGTTCCACCGCCGATCGCGCGCGAGCTCGCGTTCGCCCTCGTCGGCGTCCACCTCGTGGAAGGGGACGAACGGGCGATCGACGCCGGCGGGCGGCTGCCACGGCGCGGGCGGCGGCGGGACCGGCCGCTGGATCGAGACCGACGTCTCGTCGCCGAGCGGCTCGGGCGCCTCATCCATCTTGAACTCGAAGGACACCGAGCTCGCGCGCATGCGCGTCTCGGTCAGCGGCTCCGGCTCCGGCTCCGGCTCCGCGACCGCGGCGGCCGCGGCGATCTCCGCGGTCTGCGCCGGATCGAGCTCCTCGATCTCCTCGACCTCCTCGACGTCGCTCTCCTCGACGTCGTGCACGTCGGGCACGCTCTCGAGCTCCGACGAGTCGACCTCCACGATGCTCGACGCGCTGTCCTGGGCGCGCGCCATCGAGGGCACGGGCCCGGCGAAGATCGCGGTCGTCTCCGCCGCCTCGGCGGCGGCGAAGGCCTCGCGCACGTCCCCCGCGTCCATCCGGCGCATCCGCGTGTCGTCGAGCTCGTCGGCCGGGTGCTCGAAGGCCGGCAAGGGGACGCGCGTCTGGGTGACGCCCTCGTCCTCATGGGGGAGCGCCACGGGCAGCGCGACGTCGAGGCGCGTGACGGACGCGAGATCGTCGTCGTCCTCCTCCTCCCCGGGCCGGGCAGCGCCGGCTCGGCGGAGGGCCTCGAGGTCGATCGGCTGGGTCGACTCCTCGTCCGCCATCCGGGCGAGAGCATAACAGCCCGAGACCACGAGCGTCCGGGTCGCCACGGTCGCGCTTGCGCCCGGTCGCGCTTGCCTCCGGTCGCGCTCGATCGCGCCCATTCCCGGCGTGGGCGCCCCGATCGCCTTGATCGGACCAAACTCATACCTTAACGTAAGGGTTGGTCTTGACCCGCGCGGTTCCCTCCTCTAGTGAGGGATTCGCCCTTCCAACTCTCACGCGTACGTGAGAGTAAGGCTCCCCCGAAGCGACCCGTATGAGCAACCTCCGCCTCCCCGTCCTGGCCGAAACCCGCGAGGTGACACGCGAAGAGCCGCGTGATGCCCGCGAGGACGACCTCATGCAGGTCGGCGATCTGGCGCGCGAGTCGGGCAAGACGGTGCGGGCCATCCACCTGTACGAGCAGCTCGAGCTGCTCCGGCCGGTCGCGCGGTCGAAGGGCCGTTACCGGCTCTACGGTCCGGAGGCGCTCCTCCGGATCCGCTGGATCGGCAAGCTCCAGGACCTCGGCTTCAGCCTCACCGACATCAAGACGATCGTGAGGGACGTCGAGGGCCGAGGCGAGAACGGAGCGAGCGCATCCGCGCCGAAGGCGATGGAGCGCGTCCGCGACGTCTACGCGAAGAAGCTCGAGGAGACCCGGCTCCAGATCGACCGGCTCCAGAAGCTCGAGAACGAGATCAAGGCGAGCCTCGAGTACCTCGAGACGTGCGAGAGCGCGTGCGAGGCCGACCGCCTGCTCGGTACCTGCCAGTCGTGCGATCACCACCCCCGCGAGCAAGAGGTCCCGGATCTCGTCGCCGGGTTCAGGGCATAGGAAGCGAAACGAAAACCATGGCCATCAAGCTCCCCATCTTCATGGACTACCACTCGACGACGCCGGTCGACCCGCGCGTGCTCGAGGAGATGCTGCCTTACTTCACCGAGAAGTTCGGCAATGCGGCGAGCCGCAGCCACGCGTTCGGCTGGACGGCGGAGGAGGCGGTCGATTACGCGCGCGAGCGGATCGCGAAGCTGATCGGCGCGCAGAGCGAGAAGGAGATCGTCTTCACCTCCGGCGCGACCGAGTCGAACAACCTCGCGCTCAAGGGCGTCGCCGAGTTCTACAAGGACAAGGGCGACCACATCATCACGACGGTCACCGAGCACAAGGCCATCCTCGACACCTGCAAGCGTCTCGAGAAGGACGGCTTCCGCGTGACGTACCTCGGCGTCGCGAAGGACGGGCGCGTCGATCCCGAGGAGGTCCGCAAGGCGATCACCGACAAGACGATCCTCGTGAGCGTCATGTTCGCGAACAACGAGATCGGCACGGTGCAGCCCCTCGCGGAGATCGGGAAGATCACTCGCGAGAAGGGCGTCCTCTTCCACTCCGACGCCGTCCAGGGCGTGGGCAAGGTCGACTTCGACGTCCAGAAGATGAACGTCGACCTCGCGAGCATCACCGCGCACAAGATGTACGGCCCGAAGGGCGTCGGCGCGCTCTACGTGCGCCGCAGCAAGCCGCGCGTGCGCCTCGTCGCGCAGATGGACGGCGGCGGTCACGAGCGCGGCATGCGCTCCGGCACGCTCAACGTCCCGGGCATCGTCGGCTTCGGCAAGGCCGCCGACATCATGGCGAAGGAGGGCAAGGAAGAGAGCGTGCGCCTCGCCGCGCTCCGCGACCGCCTCCGCACCAAGCTCACCTCGAGCCTCGAGGAGGTCTACCTCAACGGCTCGATGGAGCACCGCCTCCCCGGCAACCTGAACGTCTCGTTCAACTTCGTCGAGGGCGAGGCGATGATGATGGCGATCAAGGACGTCGCGGTGAGCTCCGGCTCCGCGTGCACGTCGGCGAGCCTCGAGCCGAGCTACGTGCTCCGCGCCCTCGGCGTGGGCGACGAGCTCGCGCACTCGAGCATCCGTTTCGGCCTCGGCCGGTTCAACACGGAAGAGGAGGTCGACTACGTGGCCGACCTCGTCATCGGCAAGGTCAAGCACCTGCGCGAGATGAGCCCGCTCTACGAGATGTACAAAGAGGGGATCGATCTCAAGAACGTGCAGTGGGTCGCGCACTGAAAGGTCCGAGGAGAGAGTCATGGCATACAGCGACAAGGTCATCGAGCACGCGGAGAACCCGCGCAACGTGGGCACCCTCGACAAGGAGGACCCGAATGTCGGCACCGGGCTCGTCGGAGCTCCGGCGTGCGGCGACGTGATGCGCCTGCAGATCAAGGTCAACGACGACGGCGTCATCGAGGACGCGAAGTTCAAGACCTTCGGCTGCGGCTCGGCCATCGCCAGCTCGTCCCTCGCCACCGAGTGGATCAAGGGCAAGAAGGTGGAAGAGGCCGAGGCGATCAAGAACGTCGACATCGTCAACGAGCTGAACCTCCCGCCGGTGAAGATCCACTGCTCGGTGCTGGCGGAGGACGCGATCAAGAGCGCCATCGCCGACTACCGCGCCAAGCAGGCCGCCAAGCGCGGCACCTGAGGAATCGAGAAGGAAAGAAGTCATGTCCGCCGCCCCCACCACCGAACAGACGCCCGCCTCGTCGGGTCCCGAGTCGCAGAAGACGAAGCTCGGGATCACGATCGCGCAGGGTGCGGTCGACGCGATCGCGTTGCAGATCAAGAAGCGCAACGTGGCCGGCACGGCGCTCCGCGTCGGCATCCGCGGGGGCGGCTGCTCGGGCTTCTCGTACGTGATCGAGTTCCACGACGGCGATCCGCATGCGCGCGACGTCGTCTACGACTTGAAGGCGACGGACGGCTCGGACGTGCGCGTCCTCGTCGACAAGAAGAGCCTCCTCTATTTGAACGGCTCGACGCTCGAGTGGGAGAAGACGCTGATGCGTCAGGGCTTCAAGTTCGTGAACCCGAACGAGAAGGCCTCCTGCGGCTGCGGCACGTCTTTCACCGTCTAGTGGGGCTTCGGCCCCTCATTCGCTCCGCGAATGAGCCTCCCCCGTCTTGGCCTCGTGCTCGCCCGCTCGCTTCGCCTTCGGCGAACGGCGCTCCGCGCCGGAGGCTCGCTTCCCTCTTCGTACCAGCTCGGTTTTTCCACTCGCCAGCGCTGTCACGAGGCCTGGACCGATACAGGCAGATTGTCATGGATCCGTTCGCCACACTGGGCGCCCCCCGGCGCTTCGACCTCGACCTCTCGGTGCTCGAGAAGACGCACCGCGAGCTCTCGCGTGCGCTCCACCCGGACAAGTTCGCGCAGGCGAGCGCGAGCGAGCGCCGTGCCGCGCTCGAGAAGGCCGCGGCGGTGAACGAGGCGTGGCGCATGCTGCGCGATCCGATCAAGCGCGCCGAGGCGCTGTTCCGCGCGCACGGCATCGCGGTGGGCGAGGACAAGGAGCCGAAGGCCGACCCGGCGTTCCTCATGGAGGTGCTCGAGGAGCGCGAGGCCCTCTCCGAGGCGCGCGCGGCCAAGGACCTCGCGAAGGTGACGAAGCTCGGCGACGCCATGCGCGCGCGCGCGGCGGCGACGGAGAAGAAGCTCGCGGACGGGTTCGCCGCGGGCGCCGATCCGAAGGCGCTCCTGCCGCTGCTCGGCGAGCTCCGCTTCTACAAGCGGTTCCTCGAGGAGGTCGACGCGATCGAAGAGGAGGCGCTGTCGTGAGCCTCCTCGAGATCTTCGACCCGAAGGCGCCCCCGCGCGCGATCGGCATCGACCTCGGCACGACGAACTCCCTCGTCGCGTACGTGAAGAACGATCGCCCCGTCGCGATCAAGGACTGCGACCAGTTCTCGCTCCTGCCGAGCGTCGTGCACTACGGACCGAGCGGCGAGGTGATCGTCGGCCGCCACGCGCAGCGCCTCGCGCCCGAGCACCCGCGCGAGACGATCGTGAGCGTGAAGCGCTTCGTCGGCCGCGGCGCCGACGATCCGGAGACGCGGCGCATGGGCCCGTACGAGTTCTTGCCGCGCGGCGAGGGCGACGCGAACGTCGTGCGCTTCAAGGCGCGCGGCCGCGTGCTCACGCCGGTCGAGGTGAGCGCCGAGATCCTGCGCGCGCTCAAGCGCCTCGCCGAGGACGAGCTGCGCTCGGTCGGCGGCGCGGTGATCACCGTGCCGGCGTACTTCGACGACGCGCAGCGCCAGGCGACGAAGGACGCGGGACGGCTCGCGGGCCTCGAGGTGCTTCGCCTGCTCAACGAGCCGACGGCGGCCGCGCTCGCCTACGGCCTCGACAAGAAGGTCAACGGCAAGTTCGCGGTCTACGATCTCGGCGGCGGAACGTTCGACGTCACCATTCTGGTGCTCGACGACGGCGTCTTCCAGGTGAAGTCGACCGGCGGCGACAGCGCGCTCGGCGGCGACGACATGGATCGCGCGCTCGCCGAGGAGCTCTTCACGCTGTGGGGCAAGGACGCGAAGGCGGCTTCGCCCGGCGAGGTGCGCCTGGTGCTCGATCTCGCGCGCAAGGTGAAGCACGGCCTCACCGGCGCGGAGGTGGTCGACGTCGAGTCGCCTTTCGGCGGTCCGTCGCTCACCATCACACGCGCGCGCTTCGACGAGCTCGTCCAGCCGCTCCTCGCGCGCACCGGCGCCGCCTGCCGCCGCGCGCTCAAGGACGCGGACGTGAAGCCCGGCGAGCTCGACGGCATCATCCTCGTCGGCGGCGCGACCCGCGTGCCCGCGGTGCGCACGTACGTCGAGAAGGCGTTCGGCAAGAAGCCGCTCGCGGACATCGATCCGGACGAGGTCGTCGCGCTCGGCGCGGCCATCCAGGCGAACATCCTCGCCGGCCAGCACTCCGACGAGGTCCTCCTCCTCGACGTCATCCCCCTGTCGCTCGGCATCGAGGTCGGCGGCGGCGTGGTCGATCGCATCCTCCCGCGCAACACGACGACGCCCGCCGCGGCGCGCGCGACGTACACCACGCAGGAGGACAACCAGACCGGCTTCGAGATCCACGTCGTGCAGGGCGAGCGCGAGCTGGCCGCCGACTGCCGGAGCCTCGCGCGCTTCACGCTGAAGGGCATCCCGCCGATGGCCGCGGGGCTCGCGCGGCTCGAGGTGACGTTCCGCGTCGACGCCGACGGCCTCCTCTCCGTGCACGCGAAGGAGGAGCGCACCGGCCTCGAGCAGACCGTCGAGGTGAAGCCGTCCTACGGCCTCGACGACGACACCGTCGAGCAGATGCTCATCGACGCGATCGATCACGGCGAGGAGGACCTCGCGAAGCGCAAGCTCGCCGAGGCGCGCGTCGAGGCGCACCGCGTGCTCACGTCGACGAAGAAGTCGCTCGACGCCGATCCCGATCTCCTCGAGGCGGGCGAGCGCGCGAAGATCGAGGCGGCCCTCGCCGCCCTCGACGAGGCGAGCAAGGGCGAAGACAGCCGGCGGATCACCCTCCGCATCGAGGAGCTCGACGACGCGACGAAGGACTTCGCCGGGCGCCGCATGAACCGCGCGATCGCGAAGGCGATCGAAGGGCACAAGCTCGACGAGGTCGAGGAGACCGTCGAGAAGGCCAAGGGAGTCGAAGAGGCGCACGCATGGCGATCGTGAAGTTCAAGGGATACGCGGAGGTCGAGGTGCCCGTGGGCACGAGCATCCTCCAGGCGGCGCAGAAGGTGGAGGCGCCCGAGGGCTACGCGTGCGGCGGCGTCTGCGCCTGCTCGACGTGCCACGTCTACGTGACGAAGGGCGCCGAGCTCCTCAGCGAGGCCGAAGAAGAGGAAGAGGACATCCTCGACAAAGCGTTCGACGTGAAGGCGAACTCGCGTCTCGGCTGCCAGTCGGTGATCGAGAAGGACGGCGAGATCGAGGTCGAGATCACGCGCGAGTCGCTCGAGGCGTTCGAGAACGAGCACCCGGAGCACCGGGGCAAGTACACGAAGCGCTCGGCATGAAGCGCCGCGCGTTCGTCCTCGCGTCGCTGGTGGCGTGCACGGGCGGCACGTTCAAGCGCGAAGGGGCGCTCGCCACCGCGCCGCCCCTCCCGGTGCGCGGCGAGCTCGGCTTCAGCGCGGCGGCATGCGACGGCAGCGCGGCCACCGCGGGGCTCGCGGCCGATCGCGAGTCGGAGGCCACGGTCGGTAACATGCGCGTGCTGGTGAGCGCGCCGCATCGCGACCTCGCGAACGCGAGGCTGTTCGGCGAGAAGGCGCTCGGCGACTACGAGGCGATGCTCGCCCGGCTCGGCGATTCCGCCACGGCGGCGCGCGCGGCCACGGCGCGGACCGAGCTCGCCCGCGGGGCGGAGATCGACGTGGCCCTCGCCGACGCCGGGGCGCTGGCGCAGGGGATCCGCGCGCTGCTCGCGTTCCCTTCGAGCACGACGGAGACGACGTCGTTCACGTTCGCCGGCAAAGACGAAGGGCGCACGGTGCTCGGGACCTGCTGGACGACGATGACCGCGCGTACGTTCGGCGCGTTCGACGATCCCCGCTTCTCGCTGTCTTGCCGCCTCGTGACTTCGGCGGACGGCGCGACGCGCGACCTCCACGTGCGCGGGCACGGCTCGTGGGCGAACTACGCGTTCCGCGGAGACGTGTCGGGTGCGGGCGACGAGCGTCTCGCCTTCGCCTCGCAGAACGTCTCGGTGATGGGCGCGGGCGGCGTGCGCGGCTTCGATCTCCGGAGCACGAGCGGGCAGATCGCGGCCCTGAGCTTCTGGGAGACGCCGCGGCCCGGCAGCCGCGACGAGTCCGATCCGGCGGCGTGGCGCGCGTCCGGGCTCTCGCCCGGTCTCGCGGACGCGAGCTCGGCGCTGCTCGCCCTCGCGTACGTCTATCCGTGGCCGTCCGGCTGCGATACGCAGCGGCTGCGCGACAAGGGCGTCGACGCGGGAGGGTGAGGACGCTTCGGCGGCGCTACTGCGTCGCGTTCTGCATGGCGTCGGCGTTCTTCTTCGGCGGCGTCAGCGCCGGGTACACGACGAGCAGCCCGATCCAGTAGAGGACGCAGAACACGCACGTCGCGATGGCGCTCCTCCGGACGGCCTGCCTCACCGTCCCTCCGCGCGCGGCGAAGATCGGGATGAGCATCGTCGCGGCGAGGATGCTGATGAGGAGCGCCTTCTGCATGCGCCCTACTTCGCGAGGCTGGCGTTGAGCACGACGCTGCCCAGGAACTTCGGGCGGCCGACCTCGTCGATGGTGCGCGAGGCGGCGACCACGCTCGTCTCCCCGATGAACACGCCGAGGAGGGCGGCGTCGACGTTCTGGGCCATCGGCACCGTCGTCGCGTTCTCGGTGACGAGCTTGAGGACCACGATGCAGCGCTTGCCGCGGCTCGTGATGCTCTGGATCTGGGCGAGCATGCGCCCCATGTCCTTCAGCCCCAGCGACCGAGCATCGAAGACGGTGAGCTCCTGGCCGAGCTCGCTGGCGAGGCGCGCCATGCCGTGGGCGATCTCGAGGACGCCGTCGGGGTCACGCTTGCTCGACCCGATGAACGCGAGCGACTGCCAGTCGTGCTGCTGGCAGCGGAGCCAGAGGCGCTGCCAGACTGGATCCATCGTGTTCGACGAGCCCATCATCGACGGCATCGGCGGCATGCTGCCCTGGTCGATGGCCGGGCTGCTCGGCTGCTGCGATCCGGGGAAAGGGATCGTCTCGTTGACGGGACCGCGCTTGTTCACGGGTTTCTTTTCGTTCGGGACAGAGACCCGGCTGCGCTCGGACGGCCGATCGTCGACCCCCCAACGAGTTGCGTCATCACGTGCGAGTATAGCCATAACGTCCTACCGGTCTGAAGCCCTGAATCGATGGTGTTCGTTCGTGAAGTCCCGCGGGGAGGGCCCGGCGCCCGTCCGCGTTCCCCGTCCTGCAACCAACGGTCGTGCCATCGCGGATCCGCCGTCATGCCCGTGCGGATAGGGTCGAAGGCCGCTGCCCGTCGTGGCATTTCGCTTCTCGCGGTCGCGCTCGTCGCGTGCGCGTGTGGCGGAGCTGCGCCGGCATCGCGCCCCCTGCCGGAGAACGCGCTCCGCGCCCCGGCGCCCCGGCTGGTCGGCCGCATCGACGCGTCCGATCCGCGCGGACCGACGCTCACGTGGTCCGGATCGACGATCGAGGCCCGCTTCGAGGGCAGCGGGATCGCCATGCGCCTCGCCGTCGCGCCGCCGCCCGCCTCACGCGAGGGAGAGCCGCTCGTCTACTCCGTCCGGGTCGACGACGCCGTTCCCCAGATCCTGTCCGTCACGCCCGGGACCAATCGCTACGTCCTGGCCGAGCACCTCGACGCGTCGCGGCCGCATCGCGTGGCGGTCACCCGCGAATCGGAGGCGTTCGGCGGCGAGCACCGCTTCCTCGGCTTCGAGCTCGTCCCGGGCGGCGAGCTCCTCGCGTTCCCCGCGGACAACCCCCGGCGGCCGCGGATCGAGATCGTCGGCGACTCGATCACCTGCGGTTACGGCGTCCTCGGCAAGGGCCCGGAGTGCCACTTCTCGTTCGAGACCGAGCGCGCGAGCCTGGCGTACGGGGCGCTCGCGGGCCAGGCGCTCGGCGCGGACGTCGCGACGATGTGCTGGTCGGGCCGCGGCGTCTACCGGAACTACGACGAGCCGGACGCGCCGACGATGCCGATGCTCTGGACCCCGCTGCCGGAGCCGCCCGATGCGGTCGTCGTGAGCCTCGGGACGAACGACGTGCTGGCGAAGCGGGCCCCGTTCGACGAAAAAGAGCTCGAGCGCGCGTACGAGGCCTTCCTCGTCCGCATCCGCGAGGCGTATGCCGCGCCGTGGATCGTCGTCACGGTGAGCCCGATGCTCGAGGGCGAGCGGCGCACGACGTTCGCGGCGAGCCTCGCGCGCGTGGTCGCCAAGCGTCGCAGCGACGGCGATGCGCGCGTGGAGGTGCTCGCGTTCGAGGAGCAGGGCGATCGCGTCGGATGCGACTACCATCCCGATGCCGCGATGCAGAAGGTCATGGCGAGACAGCTCGAAGAGGCGCTGCGGCGAAGGCTCCGATGAGAACGCTTCGTGCTAGATTCTCGGGCGGAAGCATGACCTGGCTCGGCCCGAGATCGCTCGCGTGCATGATCGTCCTCGCCGCGCCGGCGTGCGTCATCAAGCTGTCGGATCGCAACGCGCCCAGCGAGAACGGCGGGGTGACGGGCGACGGAGCGGCGTGTGGGAGCGTGCCGGTGACGCCGCATGCGACCATCGGCGCGAACCCGGAGATCAAGTTCGTCGGCCGGTTCGACATGCGCGATCCCCAGAAGATCCGCTTCGACTGGTCCGGCAACCAGATCGTCGCGCGGTTCGAGGGCTCGAGCGTCCGCGCGTACCTCACGGCGTACAAGCAGGACGTGCAGTTCATCGCCCAGGTCGACGATCTGCCGCCGGTCAAGAAGCTCATCGAGGCGGTGGCGGCGCCCAACTCGAACGAGCCGGCGCCGCAGGAGTTCGTCATCGCGGAAGGCCTCGGTCCCGGACCGCACCAGGTCGTCCTCCACCGAAACACCGAGGCGCAGAGCGGCCCGAGCGCGTTCCTCCGCTTCGACTTCGGCGGCGGCCGGCTCCTTCCGCCGCCGCAGCGCGCGCGCCGGATCGAGATGATCGGCGACTCGATCACCTGCGGCTACGGCAACGAGGGTCAGAACGCGACGTGCCCGTACTCGGTCACGGTCCGCCGCGACGAGAAGGGCGACCCGGTCAACGTGCCGGTCACCGAGAACCAGTGGCTCGCGTACGGCTCGCTCGTCGGCCGGCAGCTCGACGCCGACGTCACCACGGTGTGCTGGTCGGGCAAGGGCGTCTACTTCAACTACCGCGTCCTCAAGGACGACCCGACGCGCGACGCGACCATCCCGCAGCTCTGGCTCGATCGCACGATCGGCGGCGTGGACATCGGAGAGCCGCCCGAGCAGGAGGTCGAGGGGCAGGGCCTCGTGATCAAGGGGCCGCCGTGGGACTTCACGAAGGAGCCGGAGTACCAGGCCGTCGTGATCAACCTCGGGACGAACGACTTCACGCGCGACGTCGAGGACAACGAGACCGGCGAGAAGAAGCAGGAGGGCGACAACGTCCCCGACGGCACGATCTACAAGAGCGACCCGAACGGCGTCCCGTACATCGATCTGTACCGGTCCGCGTTCGTGAAGCTCGTTCGCGACGTCCGCGCGCGGCGACCGAACGCGCACATCTTCCTCGCGACGCCGCCGATGATCACCGACCAGTACCCGCTCGACGACGCACGCAAGCGGCACTTCCAGGTGCTGCTCGACGTCGTCTCCGAGATGGAGAAGGGCGGCGACAAGAAGGTCTACGCGATGGAGCTCGTCGAGCAGGGCACGCGCTACGGCCTCGGCTGCGACTACCACCCGAACCTTCGCGTCCACGAGATCATGGCCGAACAAGTCGCAGGCGCGATCCGGTCCAAGACGTGCTGGGACTGAAGCCGAGCCGATGACGGTGACGCCATGATGCCGCACAACAAGCCGCCGGGCGGATCGATGCCGCCGCACCTGGCGACTCCGAGCCAGCTGCAGGTCCTCCAGGAGCGCGTGAACGCGAAGTACGGCGCGTTCGGCCAGCTCCGCGGCGACGAGGAGGCGGCCGTCGACGATCGCCGCGTGCTCGCCGACAGCTGGCTCAAGCCGACGCTGAAGATCATCGGCGGCATCTCGCTCGCGACGCTCTTCCTCTACTTCGCGTCGCATCCGGACTTCGACGCCCCCGGCTCCTGGGCGAACCGCTTCCGCCTCGACACGGTCTTCATCGCCGTCTGGGGGCCGCTCCTCTACATGGCGCTGTGGCGCCAGAAGCTCTGGAAGAGCGTCCGCGTCTACCTGGTGATCTCGCTGTTCACCGAGTCGTTCAGCGAGACGATGTTCCAGCGCTACGGCGGCCAGCTCGAGGGCGGCTACTGGGACACCGTGATGTGGCCGGCCAACGTGGCGTGGTTCGGCACGATCAAGGAGTTCGCGGGCGTCCCCGGCGCCTCGCTCCCGCTCTTCTTCTTCGCGACGATCGCGCTCCTGTACCGCGCGATGAAGGGGCCGAAGGCGATCGACTGGACGCCTCCGCCGCGCTTCGCGAAGAACGCGCTCTACGTCTTCCTGGGCGCGATCCTCGTGCTGTGCGTGCTCGGCGCCGTCCGCGGCGGCTCGATCGAGGGCTCGTTCCGCCAGACCGTGCACCTGCTCCAGCTGCCGATCGTGG
This sequence comes from Labilithrix sp., assembly GCA_039809525.1. Lineage (GTDB taxonomy): Bacteria > Myxococcota_A > Polyangia > Polyangiales > Polyangiaceae > Labilithrix. The sequence continues at coordinate 34,231 of JBDHVD010000020.1, forward strand.
CGCTCCTGTTCCTCTACGCGCTCCGCATCCCCGACGACCTCGCGGCGATCGGGACGGCGTTCGTCGCGACCGCGGTCATCCGCTCGTTCCTCGTGATGTGGGTCTACTTCGGCGTGTGCATGCCCGCCGGCATCACCGACCACCCGGGCAAGCCGGAATGGTGCACGACGCACTCGGACTCGGTGCTCTTCGTCGTCTCGATCATCATCCTGCTCACGCACGCGCTCGAGCAGCGGCGCCGGAAGACGACGCTGCGCGCGCTCGGCCTCGGCGCGTTGATCCTCTTCGGGATGGTCCTCAACAACCGCCGCCTCGCGTTCGTCAGCCTCGCGGCGGCGCCGATGGTCATCTACCTCGCGCTCAAGCCGAGCAAGCGGAAGCGCCGCGTGACGCTCGCGATGGCGATCACCGTCCCGCTGCTCATGGGGTACGTGCTCGTCGGCTCGGAGATCAACTCGAACTCGCCGCTGCTCAAGCCGGCGAAGCTGGTCACCTCGGTCCTCGACCAGAAGGACACGTCCTCGATCTCGCGCGACATCGAGAACGAGAACCTGATCTACACGCTGCGCCTCGACCCGGTGGTCACCAAGGGCTTCGGCCACGACTACGAGTTCTCGCCGAACAACCCGCCCGTCGACCTCTCGGACGTCTTCAAGAACTACCGGCTCATCGCCCACAACGGCGTGCTCTGGCTCTGGTCGATCGCCGGCGTGTTCGGCTTCGCGGCCATCTGGATGGTGTACCCGCTCGCGAGCACCCTCGCGATGCGCGGCTACCGCGCGGCCGACTCGCCGCTCGAACGATCCGCGGCGCTGACCGCGCTCGGCACGGTCGCCGTCTGCGTCATCCAGATCTGGGGCGACCAGGGCTTCAGCAGCTACATGACGCTCATCACCTTCGGCGTGGCGTACGCCGTGGCGGCCCGTCTCGCCGTGCGCGCCGCATGAGCCACGGCTGAGCCCGATGGTGGCCCGGAATCCGCCTTCCGCCAGACCGATCCGGGCGCTCCGGCCGTACGTACCGGAAAAACCCCTTCAGTTTCGCCACCCGGCCCCTGCACGGGCGCCGCAGGACACAGCGGGCCGCCGGCATCAGTCGTGCTAACGTTCGCCTACAAGGAACCATGAGCCAGCAGGCCGAGAGGCGCGTCGGAACGGTGATCGGCGCCAAGTGGCGCGTCGACGCTCTTCTGGGGTCCGGCTCCATGGCCGCGGTCTACGCCGTCACGCATCGCAACGGCGCCCGCGCGGCGCTCAAGATCCTCCACCCGACGCTCTGCACGGACCCCGCCGTCTGCGAGCGGTTCCTCGGCGAGGGCTACCTCACCAACTCGGTGAAGCACCAGGGCATCGTCCGCGTCCTCGACGACGGCGTCACCGACGACGGCTGCGTGTTCCTGGTGATGGATCTCCTCGAGGGCGACACGCTCGAGAACATCCGGCAGCAGAGGGGCGGGCGGATGGACCTCGTCGAGGTCCTCGACATCGGCGACAAGCTGATGGACATCCTCCATGCCGTCCACACGGCGGGGATCATCCATCGAGACCTCAAGCCCCAGAACGTCTTCGTCTGCAACGACGGCACGGTGAAGCTGCTCGACTTCGGCGTCGCGCGCGTGTTCGACCGCGCGTCGCAGAGCAAGCTCTCGATGTTCGGGCTCGTGCTCGGGACGCCGTCGTTCATGTCGCCCGAGCAGGCGCTCGGGTCGCGCGACAAGGTCGATCACCGTTCCGACATCTGGTCGCTCGGCGCGACGATGTTCACCGCGCTCACCGGCGAGACCGTCCACCTCGGCGCGAACGTGCAGGCGAAGCTGCTCGCGGCCGCCACGGTGAAGGCGCGGTCGATCACCATGGTGATGCCGCAGCTCCCGCCGGCGATCTCCGCGCACATCGACATGGCGCTCCGCTTCAAGAAGGAAGAGCGCTGGCAGTCGGTCGACGCGATGCGCCGCGCGTTCCGCGACGCACGGCGCGAGCTCGGCCTCGGCAAGCCGCAGAGCATGGCGCCGCCGCCGGGCTTCGACATGTCGCTCGACGAGCCGACGCACCGCGATCAGGGCGGCAGCAGCTCGTTCCCGTATGCGAACGTCGCGACGCGCGAGCAGATGAGCGGCCTCGCGGGCAAGCACGGCCCGGACGGCACGTTCATCGGCATCGGCAACGGTCCGGAGGCGAAGGCCGTCCTGCCGGGGGGCATCCCGGGCGCGCCGCGCGTCCCGTCGATGCCGCCGCCGATGCACGCGACGTCCTCGGCGCCGCCGCGGCCCCCGATGGCCTCGCGTCCGCCGATGCCTTCGGTGCATCCGACGCACAACGGTGCGTCGGGCGGCCCGTCGCCGCTTGCGGTGGTGCACACGCCGCCCCGCGCCATGGAGCCGCTCCGCGACGGGAGCATCCCCGCCTACGGCGCCGACGACACGGCGGCGAACGTCGCCGCGATGGGCGTGCGGAAGAAGGGCACCGTGGCGGTGTGGATCGCCGCGTTCGCCCTGGCAGCCGCGGCGATCGGCGGCATCGCGTTCTTCGCCGTGAAGAAGGGGCCGACCGCCGACCCCGAGCCGCCCGCGCCGGCGGTCGAGATCCCGAGCGTGACGTCCGCGTCACCTTTCCCTTCTGCCCCGGCCACGACCGCGCCGATCCCGACGCCCACGCCGCTCACGACGACGACGTCGCCGACGTCCGCGCTCGTGGCGCCGTCCCCTTCGGGCGAGGCGACCGCGGCGATGACGACGGACGCGGCCGCCGCCGCCGGCGTGCGCCCGGCCGTCGCGGCCGCGCCCGCGCGTCCGAACGGCGGAGGTGGGCACGCCGTTCGCAACCCCAGCCAGAGCCGGCCCTCGAGCTCGGGGGCAGGCGCTGCGGCGACGCAGACCGCGGATCCTCCCGCGCCCACGGGCACGACGGACCCCAAGCCTGTGCCGACGCTCGCTCCGGATCCCTTCGGGACGCCGGAGTGATCGGGCCGTAGCCGGACGCACCGAGATTCACGAAACGGAGAGACTCGAACGATGGCCCGAATCGAAGAAGCAACGCTCTTCCGTCCGGACCCCAAGCTGCAGTACCCCGGTCAGCGCGGTGCTGGCGGCGGTGGTGGCGGCGGTGGGGGCGGACCTGGCCGCGGCGGAGACGACGACGAGGGGCCGAACATCGCGCTCGGCGCACGCGCATCGGAAGCCGCGCGGTCGGCCAAGCGGCGCAAAGGACTCTCGTTCGTCGTCGTGATGATCTGCGGAGCGCTCACCGTGCTCGCCGCGATCTTCGCGCCGCGGACGTACGAGGTGGAGTCGCGCGTGCTCGTGCAGCGCACGACGGCGATCACCGGCGGTCAGGCGCAGCAGACGTACATCACGCCGGAAGAGCAGCGCAACACGGCGAAGGAGTACGAAGAGCAGGTCATGTCGCACGACAACGTCCTCGCGATCGTGCGCCAGAAGAACCTGGTCGCGCGCTGGGACGACATGCGGCAGCCGCACCGCCGGCTGATCGACAAGATCAACCGCAAGCTCGGCAAGCCCGCGCCGACCGACGACGAGAAGTTCGAGGCGCTCGTCGCGAACATCCGCAGCCGCATGAAGGTGTGGGTCGACGCCACGACCGTGACGATCAAGCTCGACTGGTCCGAGCCGGAGGCCGCGCGCGACATCGTCGATGCCGCGGTGAAGAACTTCCTCGAGGCGCGCTTCCAGTCCGAGGTCGGCGTGATCCCGGAGCGCCTGAAGATCCTCGAGGCCGGCGTCACCCAGGCGCACAAGGACCTCGAGACCGCCGCGAACGAGCTCGTTCGGCTGCAGAAGCTGAACGACCCGAACAAGAAGGTCCAGGTCCTCATCCCGCAGCTCCCGCAGGGCGTGCACACGGGACCGAAGATCGACGAGACGCAGGTCGACCCCGCGCTCAAGGCGCGCCTCGACAACGTCCGCCAGCAGATCGCCGTCCTCCAGGAGGCGAAGCTCCGCCGGGTCGCCGAGCTCAATCAGGAGCTGATCCAGAAGCGGCAGACGCTCGCCGAGGGGCACCCGGAGATCATCGCCCTCAAGCAGACCATCGCCGCCACCGAGGCCGACCCGCCCCAGCTCGCGAAGCTGAAGGCCGACGAGGCGAACATCCTGAACGAGATCGCCTCGAAGCAGGCCGCGGCCCGCGCTGCGAACGAGGCGGCGTCGAAGACCGCGCCGCGCCCCGCCGCGGTGCCGGTGCCGAAGCCCGACGCGGCGCCCGAGGTCGTCGTCGGCCAGGCGAAGAACGTGCAGGATGCACAGGTCCTGTTCGACGCGGTGACCAAGAAGTACACCGATCTCGTCAACCAGCTCGACGCCGCGCGCATCGAGATGAAGACCGCCGAGGCCGCCTTCAAGCAGCGCTACAAGGTCACCGCCCCCGCGGAGATCCCCGCCGGCCCGAAGCGCCCGGTCGCCCTCATCGCGATCGCCATCGGCTTCCTCGCGACCATCGGCGCCGTGCTCGCCGTCGCAGCGCTCGCGGATCGCTTCTCCGGCATCTTCTACGAGCCGCGCGACGTCCGCGACCGCCTGGGCCTCCCGGTGTTCGCGACGTTCTCGTAATCCGAGACAGAAGGCAACGGCTCGAGCAGGGCCAATGCGACACGGCGCATCGCGAACAGCGGTGCGCCGTCGCGCTTTGTAGGCATGTGCGCTGCAACTCTCGGTGACATGCGAATTCTCGTCATGGGCGGAGCGAGCTTGCTCGGCTCGCACCTCTGCGAGCGCCTGGTCGGAGACGGTCACGAGGTGATCGCGATCGACGACTTCACGACCGGCAGCTTCGCGAGCCTCGCGCACCTCAAGCGCGAGCCCCGATTCGCCTTCGTCGAGCACGACATCACGCAGAAGTTCGACGCGCACGTCGACGCGATCTTCCAGCTCGCGCTGCCCTCGAGCCGGCGCGCGTGCGAGAGCGATCCCGTTCGCGCGACCGTCACGAGCGTGATGGGCACCGTGCACGCGTTCGAGATCGCCGCCGAGCAGGGCGCTCGCGTCGTCCTCGCGACGAGCGCGGAGCGCTGGGGGCAGGGCGTCCGCTGCGCGGAGTCGCTCGCGATCGACTTCGCCACCACGCGCGGCGTCGACGTCCGCACCGTCCGCGTCGCGAGCGTCTACGGTCCGCGCATGTCGCCCGACGATCCGAGCATCGTGACGCGGCTCGTCCTGCAGTCGCTGCGCGGCGAGCCGCTCGAGGCGGACGTTCGCAGCGACGCCCCCGTGCGGCTCTCGTACGTCGACGACGCGGTCGATACGCTCGCGCGCACGATGGCCTCGTCGCTCCGCGTCCCGGCCGTCGCCGCGCCCTTCGTCGACACCACCGTCGGCGCGATCATCGAGGCGGTCGCGGGCAGCGCGAGCGCGAGCGCGCCCGCGCCCGCCTCTCCGCCCGCGAGCGGTCCGACGCCTTCGCTCCCGCCCTCCCTCCGGGGGACGACGCCCGAGGCGATCTCTGCGGCGATCGTCTTCGGTCAGCCGAACGCGACCGAGCTCCGCGAGGGCATCGCGCGGACCGTGCGCTGGTTCGAAGAGCGTCTCGGCCGCCGCACGGGCGAGCGCGACAGCGGGATCTTCGGGCCGCCTCCGATCGCGGCTCCGGCGCGCAGCGCGTGACGTAGCCCGCACTGTCGGCGGGACTGGCGGCCGCCTCGCGAGCTGTTTCACTCGTTCAATTGAACTGGTGAAACAACGCGCGCCCGCGCGCGCCGGTCGTCGCCGCCGCGTCGCCGGCCACCGCCGCGCCCGGCGTGATCGAAGACGCGTGTTTTCCTGGCACGGGCCAGCGTGAAATCGGCCCGGCCAGCCGCGAACGGCTCGTTCGACTTGCGATGACGCAAGGGAAGGCCTTTGGCGTTGCGGCGCCCCCGCGTCGAGCAGCTTCGGGCGGCGGATCTGATACGTAGGCGCGCACCGGGGCGCGCGCGGGACTGGCGCCCGCCTCGCGAGCTGTTTCACTCGTTCAATTGAACTGGTGAAACAACGCGCGTCGGTCGTCGCCGCCGCGTCGCCGGCCACCGCCGCGCCCGGCGTGATCGAAGACGCGTGTTTTCCTGGCACGGGCCAG
>JBDHVD010000021.1:0-39953 GCA_039809525.1 Labilithrix sp.
GTGCACCCACGCACCGGCGAGCGAACCGCCGCCCTCTTCGCGCACCACGCCGCGGAGCTCGCGCCATGCGGGCTCGCCGAGCGCGCGACGCTTCGCTTCGAGCAGGCCGTCGATGCCGGGGCCTCCTCCCACGAGCTCCACGTAGTCGAGCGTCTTGTTCTCGCATCCTTCGAGCTTCAGGCCCGAGGTGGTGAAGAGCTGGAAGCCCTGGATCTCGAGGTCGGCCTTGAGCGGCGCGAGCAGCGGGTGGAGCACGAAGCCGTAGCCGTCGTTCGCGAACGCGAGCCACGGGTGATCGCCCTTCGGCGTGGCGAAGCCGAGGGCCTCGGTGAACGCCTGACCGAGGTTGCCCTGGAACAGCCCGAAGAACTGCTTCTTGCCGAAGTCGACCGCGTCGGCCGTGGGGTTCGCGACCGACAGGCGCACGATCACCTTCTCGGCCCCGGGCTCGAGCACGTAGTCGAACGCGGCGGGGAAGCCGTACTCCTCGCTCGCGAGCGCGCGGAAGCTGTCGAAGAAGGGGATGTTCGCGAGGACGCCCGAGACGCGGACGATCGCCGCCTTGCCGTCGGAGCCGTCCGCGAGGACGGTGACCTTGTCCGCCTTGACGGACTGCCGCGCGAGCGTGATCGCGGTGTCGCCGTAGAGGCCGAGGCCCTTCGGGCGTCCGTCGTCGCCGACGGCGTCGATCACGAGGATGTCGCCGCCGAGGGTGGTGTAGCCGTTCTGCCGTCCCTCCTTCTCCACGTAGACGGCGATGCGATCGTTCGCGAGGACGAAGTCGTCGACGCGCGCACGCGCGCGCGTGTCGGGGTGCTGGACGATCTGCGCCGGATCGCGGACGCGCCCTGCGCGCGCCTGGCCTGCGGCCTTCGCGCCGAACGGATCGGCGTGACCGTCGGCGCTGCCGTGCGGAAAGCGGAAGTCGCTGGTGATCGCCTCGCATGCCGCCGCGGGCGCCGGTGCGGGCGGATGCTCGTCGTCGTCCGAGCAAGCGAAGATGGTGAGGGCGGCGAGCGCCGCGGCGCCCAGGAGCTGCGCGCGAAGAAGCATCGACGCGGAAGTGTAGCCCTACCGCGTGACGACCTGACAGTGGCGCGTCGTCGGATTGCAGGTGGCACGCACGTTCGGGGGGAACACCGGCAGGCACCGGTCGCACCGCTCGGTGCCGGCGCAGACCTGCGCTTCGAGGTCGTCCTCGCGGCCCTTGCGGATGGACACGATCTGATCGACCCCGCCGCCCTCGCAGCTCTGGCAGCAGGTCGCGTAGCGGAGCACGCAGTCGTCGGCGTTGCTGCACGACGACAGGTCGTCGGTCCGGAGGTCCACGACGGTGCACTTGCCCGACTCGCAGAACGCCTGGACGTTCGGATCGAGCTGCGTGGCGCACGCGGGACAGGGGACCGGCCCCGTCTGATCGCAGGTGGCCGCGATGACGTTCTGCCCTTCGCCCCGGCGGATGCCGATCAGCTGCGTGGCCGGCTGGCAGTTGATCCCGCAGCATCCGGTCGCGCCGAGCTCGCACGTGCCGGGCCGGCTGCAGGTCTGGAGCGACGCGAGCGTGGGGCGCGGTCCGCCGTCGGCTCCGCCCGACGAGCCGCCGTCGCCGCCGGTGCCCCCGTCCGAGCCGGCGAAGAGGTTCGACTCCGTGGCCCCGCCGCAGGCGACGAGGACGAGCCCGACGACGAAGAGCGAGGATGCGATCCGTGCCCGCATCCCCTCATCGTATACCGAGGCCGACGGCCGGTCAGCGAGCGCTCGGCCGCGTGAGGTCGATGAGGAGGCGGTTGACCTCCTCGGGCGCGTCGTTCTGCACCCAGTGGGTCGCGCTCGGGATGTGGACGACGCGTGCGTTGGGCACGAAGCGCTTCGGCGGATCGGCCATCTCCTGCCCGAGGTAGCGATCCTTGTCGCCCCAGATGACGAGCACCGGCCGCTCGATCGGCTTCGTCCTCGGGACCCGGCCGAGCGCGACGCGCCGGATGGCCGCGCGGTAGTAGTTGATCGCGCTCGTCGCCGCGCCGGGCACGCGCAGCGCGTCGACGTAGTGCTCGATCGTCTCGCGGTCGAAGCCGTCGGCGCTGAACGTCTTGCGCGCGAAGAGGAAGTCCTTTCGCGCGAGCATCAGCTCGGGCAGCCGCGGCAGCTGGAAGAAGAACATGTACCAGCTCTTCTTCAGCTGCTTCGGGCGCCGGAGCCCCTTCATCATCTCGAGCGGATGGGGCACGTTCAGGATCGCGAGGCGCTCGAGCTGGTCCTGGTGCTCCTGCGCGAAGAACCACGCCACGACGGCGCCCCAGTCGTGACCGACGACGTAGGCCTTGTCGCGCCCGAGCGCCTTGATCAGGCCGGACACGTCGCCCGCGAGCTTCTCGAGCTCGTACGCGGCGACGCCCTCGGGCTTGTCGGACTCGTTGTATCCGCGCATGTCCGGCGCGACCGCCCAGCAGCCCGCATCGGCGAGCGCGCGCAGCTGATCGCGCCACGACCACCAGAACTCGGGGAAGCCGTGGAGCAGCACGACGAGCGGCACGTCCTTCGGGACCTCGTCGCCGGAGACGAACGAGGGCCGCGCCTCCGCGACGTGCAGCGTGACGTCGCCGACGTCGATGCGGCGGTGGAGGAAGCCGTCGGCGCGCTTCTCCGCGCGGCTCGCGGTGCGGTGATAGCGGGTGCCGTTGACGCTGGCCGTGGTCGTCATGCGAGTCCCTCCCGAGCTTCGGCGGTTTCGTCGAGGCCGTATCGATAGCGCGCAACGACGGTCGGCATCAACGGGCGACCGCGAGCGCGGCACCACGACGCCATGCGTGCGGCTCGGGGCGTGGGGCTCGGCGTCGCGGACCGCTAGACCTCGACGAGGCGCGGCGGCGCGTTCGATCCGATGCTGGTCGCGGCGGGCAGCGCGCCGAGCGAGGTCAGCGAGCGCTCCGCGCGCGAGCGGAGGAAGCTCCGCGGATCGCCGAGCATCGCGCGGAGCTCGGGGACGAAGCGCTCGTCGTCGGGCGCGTTCTCCGCCACGACCGCGCGGACCTGATGGTTTCCCGTGCGAAGGCCGTCGATGAGGACGTCGTTGCCCTCCGGCCGATTGAGCTTCGCGAGCGCGCGCACGAACGCGACGAGCTGCTTCGGCGCATCGTCGTATTCGTACGTCGAGGTCGGCGGCTCGGCGAAGAGCCGCGCGGTCGCCTCGGCGAGCGGACGGACCGAGCGCGGATCGGCGAGCGCGGACAGGCGCGCGGCGACGTTGTGCCGGTAGACCCCCAGCGGATCGCGCACCGCCTCGTGCAGCGCGTCGAGGCGGCCCTCGCGCTCGAGCTCGTCGACCACCACCGCGTAGTAGCGGCGCGCCTTCGGCGTGGTCACCCCCCACGCGGCGAACGCCTCTTCCGCCGCGTGGCGCACGCGCGGGTCGTCGCGGGTCACAAGGTGGCGGACCGCCTCGTGGCCGAGGAAGAAGAGATCGTCGCGCCGGCGCGGCGAGCTCACGTCGCGTAGATCGCGGAGCGACGCGAGCGCCCACATGCGGCGTCGCGCGGTCTCCTCCTGGCGGAAGCCGGGCTCCCACAGGGCGCGCTCGAGCGCGCGCCGGAGGTCCTGCGGTCGCGGGGCGTTCTTCCCCGCGCCGCGGATCTTCGCGAGCGCGGTGAGGCGCGTCATCTCCGCGCCCGGCTCGAGCCCCGCGATGCCGTCGAGGAGCGCGCCCGCGCGCTTCTTCACGTTCGAGTGGCGCCGGCCGATCTCGCCGACCGCCCACAGCGCCTCGCACGTGATCGCCTCCTTCGGCGAGCAGAGCAGGCGCTCGAGCGCGCGCAGCGCCGGGAGGTGCCCGATCCGTCCGAGCGCCCACGCCGCGAGCGGGAGCACCGCGCGGTATTCCTGGCTGGTCGCCTCGAGGATCGCGACGAGCGCGGGGCCGGCGAGCTCGTCCTGCAGCTCGCCGAGCGCGGAGACGAGCTCGCGCACGAGCGCGGCGCGTTCGATCCCGTCGCGCCAGTTCGTCATCGGGTTGTCCGCGAGCAGCGCTCGGAGCGCGGGGGCCGCGCTCTCCGCATGCAGGCGCGCGAGGGCGCGCACCGCCGCCGCCTCGAGCTGGCGCTGTCGCTGCGGCTCGCGCCCGAGCATCTCGAGCAGGTGCGGGACCGCGCGCGCGTCGCCGAGCGCGCCGAGCATGTCGATCGCGCCGATGTCGCCGGTGACCGCGCGCGCGACGAGGCTCGGCACGATCGCCCGATCGCCCAGCTCGGCGAGCGCGAGGAAGCTCTCCTCGCGCTGCTCGTTCGCCGCGGCGTCGACCGCGGGCGGGATGGCGTCGAGCTTCGCCACGATCGCGCGCGTGAGGGCGAGCGATCCTCCGCCGGGCTGGGGCCTGGAGGCGGCCGCCCCGCGCATCGCCCGCAGCGCGAGCGTGCGGCGGCGCGCGAGGTCCTTCGCGAGCGCGCTGCGCGGCGCCTCGAGCGCATCGGCGATGGTGCGCGCGGCCTGCGCGACGATCACGTCCTCGGATGCGAGGTGGTCGCCGGCGACCACGCGGGCCTCGCGCTCGTCCGCGCGGAAGAAGGTCTCCACGAGCGCACCGAGCGCGAGCGGCGCCTCGCGATCACGCGGCCTCCGGCGCGTGTCCGGAGGCGGCGCCTCGTCCATCGGCTTCTTCGCCAGCGTGCGCGCCGCCTTGCGGACGGCCGCGTCCGAGCCGACGAGCAGCTCGCGGAGCACGCGCGCGCGATCGAACGCACGGAGCAGCGCCTCCTGCTCCGCCACGCCGGGCGAGGGGATGCGCGCGGCCGCCTCGCGCGCACCGTCCCGGTCTCCGCCGGATGCGTGTAGGCTGCACATGACGGCGAGCGGCGCCGCGCCACGGCACACCAGGCGCGGTGCGGGTACGCGCGGATCGAGCGTGGCGACGACCGCGCGCGCGGGGCTCGAGCCGTCGGTGAGCGCGTAGAGCCACAGCTCGCCGCTGCGCGTCGTCCCGAACGGGAGCGCGCCGGCGAGGAGCCCGGTCAGCCGCGCGCGGGCGTCGTCCTTCTTCGTCGCGAGCGACACCAGCGAGGTGAACGACGGCGCGGTGCGCAACGGCACGAAGTCGCCGATCGGCGTCCGTGCCACGGCGAGGAAGCGCGCGAGATCGAGCGGCAGCCGGACGAGCAAGTCCACCTCGCGCGCTCTTCCCTTCGGAGGAGGCACGTATCTCGCGAACCCGCGAGCGAGGAATCGCTCCGGGGACGCGGCCGCTCGGAGCATCCAGCTCGAACCCACGCGGCGAAGAGGATCCGCGCAAGCTCGGGCTCGGTCAAGGGAGCAGCGGTCGCGATCGGCTGTACGACACCGTCCGCAACGTCTCGCTGCGTCACGGTTCAGCTGCGGGTCACTTCAGCCGCTCGACCACCAGCAGCGCGACGGCGATGCCGGCGAGGGCCCAGGTGCCCGGCTTCACCTCGCGTGCGCGTCCGGCCATCGCGTAGAGCACGACGTGCGCGACGAACCCCCAGAGGATGCCCTGCGTGATCGAGAAGGTCAGCGGGATGAGGACGATCGTGAGATAGGCGGGCACCGCGTCCTCGAGGCGCGTCATCTCGATCGCCGCGACGCTGCGGAACATCAACGCGCCGACGACCACCAGCACGGGCGCCGTCGCGTGCGCGGGCACGATCTCGGCGAGCGGGCCGAGGAACAGGAGCGGCAGGAAGCAGAGCGCGGTGACGACGCTGGTCTTGCCCGTACGGCCGCCGACCTCGACCCCGGCCGAGCTCTCGATGTACGCGGTGCCCGACGACGAGCCGACGAGGCCGGCGCCGAGCGTCGCGAGCGCGTCGACCACGAGGCCTTCGCGCAGGCGGAGCGGCTCGCCCTGCTCGTCGACGAGGCCCGACGCCTGCGAGACACCGATGAACGTCGAGATCGAGTCGAACAGATCGGTGAGGAGGATGGCGATGATCGCGGGGACGAACGCGGGCCGCAGCGCCCCGATCACGTCGAGCTTCCCCACGAGGGAGAAGTCGGGCGCGCTCACGATGCGCGCGGGGAGCTTCGCGAGCCCCAGCGGGACCGACACGAGGGTGACCGCGACGATCGCCGCGATGAACGCGAGCGGGCTCTTGCGCCGGAGCAGCGCGACCGCGAGCCCGACGCCTCCGAGCGCGAGGAGCGCGCGCGCGTCGAGGTGGCCGAGCTTCACGAACGTCGCCGGATCGGCCGCGATGACCCCGGCGCCCTTCAACCCGATGAACGTGAGGAAGATCCCGATGCCGACGGCGGTCGCGGCGCGGAGGCCCTGCGGTATGGCGCGCGCGACGGCGACGCGGAGGCCGGTCACCGAGACGAGCACGAACACCACGCCGGCCCAGAACACCATCCCGAGCGCCGTCGGCCACGGCACCTTCATCCCGAGCACGATGCCGAAGGCGAAGAACGCGTTGATGCCCATGCCGGGCGCGACCGCGTACGGCAGGCGCGCGTAGAGGCCCATCAGCAGCGTCATCGACGATGCGACGAGCACCGTCGCGGTCATCACCCCGGAGAACGGCATCCCCGTCCCCTCGGTGGCGAGGATCGCGGGGTTGACCACCACGATGTACGCCATCGTGAAGAACGTGGTGATCCCCGCGGCGATCTCGCGGCTCTGCTCGGTGGTCACGCCGGCCGCTCGCGGTAGCCCGCCGGCGCGACGGAGCGGTAGAGACGCTCGACGAACGCGAGCGCCTCCGCGCGCGGGACGCTCACGCTCTTCGTCGCGGTGTCGCCCCGGATCCCGACCACCAGATCCCCCGACCGGTCGTCGAAGAAGACGCCGCCGTACGTCTCGACGTAGCCGAGCCGGACGTCGTGGAGCGCGATCCGGAAGAGCATGCGCGCGAGCCAGTAGCGCGGCGTCGCGGTGCTCGCACCGTCGACGGCGAAGGTGGCGAGCGCGGCCGACGCCTCCTCGACCCGGACGCCGTGCGCGGCGAACGGAAGCGCGTGGTCCGTCGGTCCGTCCTCGTACGGCGCGAACGGCGGAGCGGGCAGCGCGGTCCACGACGGCGGAGGAGGATCGGGCGGCGCCTCGTCGGACGCGAGGAGGAGCGCGCGCGTGATTCCGATGCCGTCGAGCGAGCCCGCGTTCGGGATGCGGAGGAGATCGCACGGCGCGTAGGGCCCGTTCGGATCGGCCTCGAGGACCACCACCCAGCCGCCGTAAGGCGGCTCGATGCGCTCGGGGAGCTCGAGCAGCGATAGCTGCGTGCGGCCGATGCGCGCGAGCACTCCGGGATGCGTGCGCAGCGACGACAGCACCATCGGCGGCGCGGGATGGGCGTAGGCCTTCGCGTCCCCCTCGCGGCCGGGCGGCATCGGCACCGGACACCACGTCGGCGGCGTGGGGGTCGACGCGCAGTAGACGAGCGACAGCCCGCAGCGACGCATCCCGGGCGGGAAGTCGAAGGGCTCCCACGGCTCGCGGAGCCGCCCCGGCCAGTGAAGCAGCTTCTCGGGGTGCAGGACGAGGTCGCCGACCCGATGGTTGTAGCGGCCGACGTCGAGGCCGGTCTGCGGATCGGTGAGGAACGTGCGCAAGGGGAAGCGATCGACGAGCTCGTCGCCGCTCGGCAGCGCGACGGCGTACTCGTCGGACACGTTGATGTGTGCAAAGTACAAGGGCTCGGACGCCGTCGTGACCTCGAAGCGCACGCCGTCGACGGTCGCGCACACGACGAGGTGGTGCTCGAAGCGATCCGGCCGCGCGACGATCTCCTTCAGGTTGATGCGCGCGATCCCCTCGGGCGCCGCCGGACGCGACGACGCGGGGAACGACCAGCCACGGGTGGTGAAGTGCCGCTCGGGCGCGCCCTCGTCGATCATCCGCGACGTCCGCGGAACGACCTTCCAGCGCAGCGCGGCCTGCGCGACGCGGCGGCCGAGGTGCTCGGCGGTCGCGAGATCGCTCGCGGGCACCGTGCCTCCGCCGGGACGCGACTGCGCCATCGCCCCGAGGTGGCTGCCGAGGCGGTTGGTGTCGTCGGGGCCGGGATCGAGGCCGGCGTACGTCGGCGGCAGCCCGAGCCCGACCCAGACCATGCCGTGCTGCGCGGCGAAGATCGCGAGCTGCATCAGCGTGCCGAGCTTGTCCCCGCTCGGCGCGGCGGAGTGGGTGAAGCCCGCGGCGAGCTTGTCGCGCCAGCCCTGGAGCGCCCAGATCGCGCTCGTCGAATCCATGAACGTCTTGAACGCGCCCGAGGCGCTGCCCATGTACGTCGGCGAGCCGAAGACGAGCGCGTCCGCGGCCGCGAGGATCGACTGCCCCCGCGGGGTCGCGGCCTCGTCGACCGCGAGCACCTGCGCGGACGCTCCCTCGATGGACGTCGCGCCGCGGGCGACCGCATCGGCGAGCGCGCGGGTGCGCCCGCCGACGGAGTGGACGACGACGGCGATCGCGACGTCGCCCGCCGTCACCCGAAGCGCTCCTGGATCCAGCCGACGACCACGTCCATGAGCTCCTCGACGTGCGGCGCCTCCTTCTCTCCCGGCTCGGGCTCGAAGTAGTGGCGCGCGCCCTCGATGGTCACCACCGTCTTGTCCTTCGCGGCGATCGCCTCCGCGACCGTCGCGACGTCGCTCGGGTGCACCTCGCGGTCGCGCCCGGCGTGCACGAGGAGCGTCGGCTCGTGGATGCGCGCCGCGTTGTCGACGAGGCTCGCGTTCGACGAGAGCCCCGACCACGTCGAGAGCCAGGCGCGCGCGGTGACCATGCGGGCGAAGCCGAGCGCGGCGTAGTTCATCAGGTCCGGACGCTCGCTCATGAGCGAGCCGTAGTCGCGGCCCGACGGATCGATCGCGCGGTCGACGAACGTGGGGTTCGCCATCGTGCGGTACACGACCATGATCGGCTCGCAGGCGCGCCGGCGGAGGACGTCCCGCCGCTCGGGCTCGGGCCGCTCGGCGAAGCCTTCGGCCTCCGACGCGTTCTTCGCGTCGTCGTGCCGCTCGAGGATCGCGCGCGCGGCGGCGTCGATCCTCCGCACGCGCTCGACCTGCGCCGCGCGGTAGCGCTCGAGGAACGCGCGATCGTACGAGGACCACTCCGGCGGCTCGCGGAAGCCGTTTCGTGGATCGTACATGTCGAGCTCCGGCTCGACGGACAGCGGATCGGCCTCGTCGGCGACCGAAGGATCGATCGCGTCGAGCAGGACCTTGCCCTGTCCGCGATGCGCCGCGACGTACATCAGGCCGTCGGCCGGCGGCATCGTCGCGACCTCGAACCGCGTCGGCGATCCGCCGGGGCTCCGCGCGATCCGCTCGCCCGCCGGGAGCGATGCCTGCGCCTGGTAGAACGCCGCGAGCGAGCCGCCGCCCGAGTTCCCGAACAGGACCACCCGCTCGACCCCGCGGCGCTCGCGCAGGTGCCGGACGCACGCGGCGAGATCGAGGACCATCTCCTCGTGCTCGGCCATGGTGTCGTTGCCGACGTGACGCGTGTTCGCAGCGAGCACGGGGATCCCGGCCGCGAGCAGGCGAGGGATCGCGTAGTGATGGGTGAAGTCGATGCGCGGGTGCATCACGATCACCCCGACCTTCGGCTTCGCGTGCGTGCTCGAAGCGGACGACCAGTACAGCGCCCGGATCTGGCGGAAGTCGTCGGTGCGCAGGACGAGCGACTCGACGGCGGCGTCGTCCGGCTTGCGCCTGAACCAGAATGGCATACCGGCCCAGTAGGTTCGCGACACGAGGATCATGGACGGCTCGCTCGGCGAACCAGCGTAGACGGTCCGATCGCGAAGGGCACGGCGATTGCGTAGCATGCGGCCCGTGCGTCGCGTCCTCGTCGCTCTCCTCGGGGTGGGCCCCGGCGTCCTGCTCCTCGCCGCGTGCGCGTCGGATCCGCCGCCGCCGCGGATCCCGCTCGCGCGGCTCGCCGGCACGGACTGCGTCGCGTACGAAGGACAGCCGCTCGATCGCGTCTGCGTGCCGCGCGCCGCCCGCGAGAACACCGCGCTGGTCCTGGAGGTCGAGGAGCGCTGCGGATCGTGCGCCACCACCGTCGACCGTTGCACGGTGACCGTCGAAGGGCGCGACGTCATCCTCTCGCTCGACGGCAAGAGCTGCCAGCGTTCGTCGGCCTGCGCCGAGGTCTGCACGAAGCGCCGCGTCGCCTGCCGCGTGCCCGCCCTCGGGGGCGGTCGGTACACGCTCCGCTACGGAGACGGCTCCGGGCGCGTGGCCGTCCTCGAGGTCGCCGCCGGCGGTGCCGCGCAGTGCGCGCTCGACGACGGCGCGTGAGCCAGGGCGTGCGTCAGTTCGGAGCGCCCGCGTGCGTCGCGCCGCGCGGACCGGCGTCGGGCGCGGGGGCGACGACCTCCGCCTGCGACGGCCGCTGCGCGAGGATGCGCTTGGCCGAGCGCGCCACCAGCGCGTGGTAGCGACTCGGCACCACGCGCTGGAGGAGATCGAGGAGCTTCGCGTCCGTCCCGACGAGCACGCGCCGATCGTTGCGCTGCACGCCGCGGAGGATGATCTCGGCCGCCTCGTCGGCGGTGGTGCGGAACGCGCGCTCGAAGCGCCGTCCGGCGTTGTCGATGTCGTCGATGCCGAGCTCCGCGAGGCTTGGATGACACTTCGACGCGCGCGCGATGTTGGTCTTGATGCCGCCCGGATGCACGCACGTCGCGCTGACCGGCGCGCCGGTGATCTCGAGCTCGATCCGCAGCGCCTCGGTGAAGCCGCGCACCGCGAACTTCGCGGCGTTGTAGCTGCACTGGCCGGGGAAGGCGATGAGGCCGAAGACGCTCGAGGTGTTCACGACATGACCGTCTCCCGACGCGCGGAGGTGCGGGAGGAAGGCCTTCGTCCCGTGCACGACGCCCCAGAAGTCGATGTCGATGATGCGCTCGACGTCCGGATACTCGGCGCCGGAGACCGTCGCCGCGTAGGAGATGCCCGCGTTGTTGAAGATCAGGTTGCAGCGCCCGTGATCGCGCACCACGTCGTCCGCCCAGCCGAACACCGCATCGCGCTCGGACACGTCGACGCGCTTTCGCGTGACGCGGACGCTCGAGATGCTCTTCACCAGGCCCGCGGTCTCCGCGACGGTCCTCTCGTCGACGTCGCTCAGCGCGACCTCGCACCCGCGCTTGGCGAGCGCGAGGGCGAGCGAGCGACCCATTCCCGAGCCTGCTCCGGTGATCGCGGCGACCTTCCCTGCGAACGACTTCATGACGACCTCTTGGAGAAGAGAAAGCGGGTCGCGCCCGCGATTTCGACGACCGCCTCGCGGCAGACGCGGCTCACGCCGACCATGTTGAAGAACCCGTGCACGAGACTCTCGAAGCGGCGCACGGTGACGTCGTTGCCCGAGTCGCGGAGCTTCTTCGCGTAGGCCTCGCCCTCGTCGCGCAGCGGATCGAACCCGGCGGTCACGACGAGCGCGCGCGCGAGGCCGGCGAGGTCCTCGCCCGCGAGCGGATTGAGCCGCGCGTCCGGCGCCGTCGCGCGATGGTTCGCGCCGGCGTACTGCAGGTGGAACCAGTCGATCGCGTCGCGGGTGAGGTAGAAGCCGTCGCCGAAGAGCTCGAGCGACGGCCACGGCTGGCGTCGATCGACCGCGGGGTACACGAGGAGCTGGCAGGCGGGCGCCGGTCCGCCGTCGCGCACCGCGAGCTGCGCCACGACCGCCGCGAGGTTCGCGCCCGCGCTGTCGCCGCCCACGCCGACCCGATCGGGATCGGCGCCGAGCTCGCGCGCGTGGTCGTGCGCCCAGCGGAGCGCCGCGCGCGCGTCCTCGACCGCGGCGGGGAAGGGGTGCTCGGGGGCGAGCCGGTACTCGACGGACAGCACGTGCATCCCGCCGTGCCGGCGCAGCACGCGACAGGGCGCATCGTGCGTGTCGAGGTCTCCGAAGACGAAGCCGCCGCCGTGGAGGTACACGAGGAGGGGCGCGTCCGGCTCGGACGCCGCGTAGTGGCGCGCCGCCATCGGGCCGGCGGGCCCCGCGATCGTCAGGTCGACGGCGTGGGCCGCGTCGCGCGGTCCTCCGGCGATGCGTGCGCCCTTGTTCTGCTGCGCGCGGATGAACGCCGGCGTCGCGTTGCGCGGCAGCTGGCGTCCGGTCCGTTCGCTGAGGCGCATCAACAGCGCGATCTCGGGATCGAGCGTCTGGCCGTCGCGGACGATCGGGCCGCCCGCGAGCACGCGCTGGAGCGCGGTGGGAAGCGCGCACGCCGCGGAGGCCGCGTGGTGGAGCACGAGCTCGTCGAGCTTCAGATCAGGCATGGGCCGCCTCCGCCGCGCCGCGCGTCGCACGGGCCGCCCTCGACCGCGCGTTCGCCCGCGAGCCGACGAGGAGGTAGTCGCGGGGATCGAAGCGCTCGACGCGCCGCTTGAACGTGAACGTGTAGCCCGGCCACAAGGTCGAGTTCCGTCCCCTCGCATCGAGGTACCAGCTCGCGCATCCGCCCGCCGTCCACACCGTTCCCTCCATCTTTCGGTCGACCTCCGCCACGAACGCCTCCTGCGCGGCGCGCCGCGGCTCCACCGAAGCGTAGCCGTGACGCTTCATGAAGCGGAGCGCATTGCGGATGTGCTCGATCTGCGCCTCGATCATCACGATTACGGAGGTGTGCCCGAGCCCGGTGTTCGGCCCCTGGATGACGAAGAAGTTCGGGAAGCCGGCCATCGTCGTGCCGAGGTGCGCGGTCATCCCGCCGGCCTCGGCCCACGCGTCGGCGATGGTCCGTCCGTCTCGGCCGCGGACGCGATCGGCGAGCGGGTACTCCTGGACCTTGAAGCCGGTGCCGAAGACGATGGTGTCGACCTCGTGCTCCTGCCCGTCGGCGGTGACGATCGAGCGCTCGCGGATCTCGCGGATGCCCGACGTCACGACGTCGACGTTGTCGTTCACGAGCGACGGAAGGTAGTCGTCGGAGATGAGGACGCGCTTGCAGCCGATGGTGTAGCTCGGCGTCAGCTTCGCGCGGAGCACCGGATCGCGCACCTTGCGTTCGAGGTACGCGAGCGCGAGCCGCTCGACGACCTTCGCCAGGCGGGGATCGAAGAACATGGTGCCGAGCAGCTCGCGCACCGCATAGATACGCGCGCGCACGAGCCACGTCAGCGCAGGATGCTCGCGCAGGAGCCTCCGTTCGCGCTCCGAGATCGGCCGATCGCGGCGGGGCAGGATCCACGGCGGCGTGCGCTGGAACAGCGAGAGCTTCGCCACGCGCGGCTGGATCTGCGGCACGAACTGGATCGCGGACGCGCCCGTGCCGATCACCGCGACCTTCCTCCCGGTCAGATCGTGATCGTGGTCCCACCGCGCCGAGTGGAACGTCTTGCCCTGGAAGCGATCGAGCCCGGGGATGTCCGGATCGCTCGGCTCGCTCAGCGCTCCGGTCGCCGCGACGAAGGCATCGGCCGTCCACCGGCCCTGCGTCGTCTCGATCACCCAGTGCTGCGCGTCCTCGTCCCACGTGGCGCGCGTCACCTCGTGGTGGAAGCGGATGTGGCGCAGGACGTCGAAGCGCTCGGCGCACGCGCGCAGGTAGCCGTGGATCTGGGGCCACCGCGAGTAGCGATGCGTCCAGTCCGGGTTGCGCGCGAACGAGAACGAGTAGAGATGGCTCTCCACGTCGCACGCGCAGCCCGGATACGTGTTGTCGCGCCACACGCCGCCGACGTCGCCGGCGCGCTCGAAGATCACGAGATCGTGCTCGCCGTCTTCCTTCAGACGGATGGCGGTGCCCAGGCCGCCGAAGCCGCTGCCGGCGATGGCGACGCGCACATGGCGTTTCTCGGGGGTCGGCACGGCTTCCTCCTGGCGTTTGGTCCCGCTTGGTACTGCCGGGTACCAAGGAGTATGGTACTGTTCGGTACCAAGATGCAAGCCCCGGCGGACGATTCGCAGCGCATGCGGCTCTTCGAGGGTCTGGCCGCGGCCGTCCACGAGCGGGGCTACGGGGCTGCGACGATCGCGGACATCGTGCGGCACGCGAAGGTGTCGAAGCGGACGTTCTACGAGCAGTTCGCCGACAAGGAGGCGTGCTTCATCGCGATGTACGTGATGGCGACCGACACGATCCTCGGCGCGGTCGCCGCCGCGGCGGAGGCGAAGGCGAACGCACCCTGGCAGGTGCAGGTCGATGCGGCGATCGATGCCTACGTCACGACGCTCGAGGCGCATCCCGCGCTCACGCGGTCGTGCCTCGTCGACATCCACGCGGCGGGGACGCGCGCGCTCGAGCGGCGCCGCCAGGTGCACGGCGCATTCGCCGAGATGCTCCGCGGGCTCATCGCGCGGACGCGGAAGAAGCACCCCGAGCTGAATCCGATCACGCCGGCGATGGCGACCGCGCTCGTCGGCGGCATCAACGAGCTCTTGCTCGTGCAGGTCGAACGCGGACCGCAGCATCGCCTCTCCGAGCTGCGCGAGACCGCGTCGGAGCTGATGCGCGCGGTGCTGACGGCGCGCAAGCGCCGGCGCGACTAATCGACCTTCACGTACAGCTCGCGGTGACGCGCGTCGACGAAGAGGCCGAAGCCGTTCGACGTCGCGCTGAACGGGAGCGGGCGCTCGTCGACCGCCGAGGAGCACGTCTTCGTCTTGTGCAGCGTCGTCCCCTTCACCTCGAAGGTGTAGGAGCCCTCCTCCGCCTGCGCGCCCGCGTCGCCGCCGCTGCGCGACCGGAGCACGCGCATGCGCGTTCCGGAGATCACGATGGTGCCGTGTCCGACCGCGCCGGTGAGCCCGGGGCCGGGCCCTGCCGGCGGCGTCGTCTCCTCGCCGACGTACGCGTTCATCTCGGAGAGCGCGTACGTGCCCGGCTTGAACGCTCCGCCGAGCGGCGGAGGCGGGTCGCTCGCGATCGCGAGCTCGGGGACCTCGTCCGCGGAGGCATGCGCGGCGACCCCGCACGCGTCCGGATCGTCGCCCGCGTCGGACGGCCGGCCGGCGTCCGGCGATCCGATGGTCCCGCCGGGGCTCGGAGCGGGCACCGAGCCCGTCCCGCCGCTCGTCGACGCCGCGGGGCGATCGTCGGCTTGACCGCATGCGAAGAGCACCGCGCCGACGAGCAGCGCCCCAGGGATCGTTCGCGTGATCCGCATGATTACTCCTTGGGCACGCAGCTGTACGTCATGCGCCACGCGCTGAGGGTCGGCGCGAGCGCACCGACGGGATTGAACTTCATGTAGACGCGCAGGTAGTGCTTCGACAGCTGCGCGGGACCGGGCGGATCGTTCGCCAGGTGCCACGACACGGTGTTCGCGTCGCTCCCCCACGCCGGCGCGAGCACCGTCGTCGTCGCGGTGCCCGCCTCGACCGTCGCGGGAGCCGCGGGCGGCGGTGACGGCGGCAGCGCCGCGATCGTGTCGGCGGTCGCCGCGCGGAACTCGATCGAGGTGCCCGGCGGGATCGTCCCCTGCCAGTAGAGGAACTGCCACTCCGGGTACTCGCCGAGGCCGGCGTTGCAGACGCCCTCGAAGTCGCGGACGAAGTACACCGGCGTGAGCGTGACCGGCGGGGGAGGGGGAGGCTCGCCGCCGAGCTGGCACGCGGTCAGCTGGAAGAGCTGGTACTCGAGCGCCTTCTCCTCGGGCGTCAGGCCGAGCGAGAGGTTGCAGTTGCCGGGGAAGGGCTTGCCGCCGGGGAAGCCGCCGCCGGTGTGACGCGTGCCGGAGACGTGCATGCCGTTGTAGATGACGCGGCCGCGTCCGCCGACCACGCCGCAGTTCGGCTGGTTCACCGGCGTCTCGAAGGAGAAGCTGTAGCTGATGTCGCCGCCGGGGTTGCTCGCCCAGTTGTTCGAGGACTCGCCCCGGATCCACTGCACGGTCTTCGTCGGATCGGGCGTGACCGCGTGACGCCTCGGCTGATCGACGCGGATGTACGGCGCGCCGTAGTCGGTCATCGCGTTGGCGGTGCCCTCGAGCCAGTCGTAGAGGAGCTGGTTCGCGGGCGCGCCGCCGAGCACCTTGCCGCGCTTCGGTCCCGTCAGGTACGTCGGGATGCCGGACTGCGGGATCGAGGTCCACGTGGCGACGGTGTTGTTCGGCGCGGGCCCGTTGCGGATGAGATCGCCCGGGAAGTGGTCCACGAACATGCGGCCGCCGACGTTCGTGTACGTCTGCAGGTTCGCCATCTGCGCGGCGGTCGCGTTGTCCGAGTAGCTCCCCGAGATCGCCGGGCCGCCGTCGCAGTCCCAGATGAGCGCGTTGTACTCGTTGAGGACCGTCGTGCTGTTCACCAGCCCGGTGATCGCCGGCGCGGCGGGCGACGTCGTCATGCCGTTCGTCTGCCAGAGCTGGATGCGCTTCGCGTCCGCCGCTCCGGTGCGCGGGCCGATCTCCGTCGCGTCGACGCCCATCTTGCGGAACATGCACTCGAGCGTCTCCTGATCGCCGAGCACGAGCGCGGTCTTCGGGATGTCGCCCTCGGTGCGGTTCTTGGGCATCCGCAGCGTGCCCGCGGGGACGGTCGTCGTCTGGCACGCCGGGACGTTCATCGTGACCTGCCGCCGCCATCGCCCGCTCTGCACGACGATGCGCGCGTTCGGGCTCGGCGCGACGTTCGTGAGGGTGAACGTGCCGGTCGCGTCGGTGACCGCCTTGGTGATCGACGGGCTCTCGAGCGAGGTGCAGGTGTCGCACGCGACGCCGTTCGAGAACGTGGTGAGCGCGCCCGCCGCCTGGAACACGCCGATGCCCGGCAGGGGCAGGTTGTTCGCGCCCGCCGTCGGCGACGCGCCGCTCGGATCGTAGACCTTGCCCGTCACGCGCGTGTCGCACGCCTGGCAGAGCGCGCAGTCGCCGCCCGAGCCGTCCGTGCGCCAGTACGCCGAGTTGTTCGCGCACGTCCCGGCCGCCTCGTTCACCGGCTGCGAGCCGGGCGCGCCGGCGTTGATGGTGATGAACTTCGCGCCAGGCGAGTTCGCGACCGTGAAGCTCGCGCACTTGCCGGGGTCGAGCTTGTCCGCGAGCGTGAAGGTGAACGCCGGAGCGCCGAGGTTCGTGCAGCCGTTCGGCGGGCTCGGCCCGGTCGACTTGTGGAACGTGATCGTCGCGCCGGCGGGGACCGCGACGCTGCCGCGGTTGCACACCGGCGCCGTCGAGGGCGCGCTGCCCTGGGGCCCGCACGGCGCGCCGACGGTGAGGTCGGGACCGCCGAGCGTGCTGTCGTACCAGCCCGGGCCCGCGTTCCACAGGCAGGCGCCGCCCTCGCAGTGGCTGTCCTGCTGGCAGGTCGCGTACCCGGGCGCGGTGCACGCCTTGCCCGGTCCCGCGTTGCGGTTCGGGCTGCAGCCGCTCACGCCGTTGGACGTCCCGACGTAGCCGATCGATCCGCCTCCGCCCCCGCCGCCGCCCGCGCCCGGGATGGTGATCGCGCCGTCGACGATGCTGACGCCGCCGTCGCCCGGATCGACCCCTGCGGGGTTGTCGTCGTAGTAGTGGCAGTACGGGTCGCACGGGTTGATCGCGTTCGGCCCGGTCGTCGGGCAGGGCTGAGGGGCGCCGAGGGCGCGCGTGCTGATCCCGGTGGAGACGTTCTTGATGACGACGTCGTCGCCGATGCACGCGGTCCACGTCCCGTCGGAGCACGCCCGCTGCCCCATCGCGCACGTCACGTAGTCGCCGGAGCGTCGCTCGAGCTTCCCGCACGGGACGACCAGGCCGGAGGGCTCGCAAGGACAGCCGCTGTTCGGCGTGTCGCAATACTTCTGCTCCGTCGTCGTCCCCGCGCCGCTGCCCGCCTCCGGTCGGTCGCCGCTGCACGCCCCGAGGACGAACACACCGACCGCCGTCGCCACCAACGCGAGTCGCCCGATGGACATTCGGGCGCGGAAAAGCAACGTGCGATCCGGAGGTGGTCCCGTACCTGATACCGCCGGTGACCACTGGTCGGGCGACTTGTCACTTTACGCTGCAAATTGCCGATCGCCGCCCGAGCGTGTGCGCGCGAGCCCTACGTATCGCTTACGAAAAAAGTTCAGCGCCCTGTAGAAAGTACGTTCACTGCGTAGCTGGTACGGAGTGAACGCATCGTCCACGGCTCGCCGTCGGGGAAGGACCGCTCAGGCGGCGCGGACGTCGATCAACCGGAACGCGTCGACGTCCATGAGCCCCTTGTCCGTGAGCTTCAGGCTGGGGATCACCGGGAGGCTCAGGAACGCGAGCTGGAGGAACGGCTCGGGGAGCACGCAGCCGATCGCCTTGCTCGCGGCGTGGAGCTCCTCGAGCGCCTTCGCGATCGCCGCCGGCTCGTCGAGCGACATGAGCCCGCCGAGCGGGAGCGCGAGCCGCGACAGGACCTCGCCCCGGCGCACCACGCAGAACCCGCCGCCCGTCTCGGCGAGCGCCGCGAGCGCCGCGCGCATGTCGCTCGGGTCCTTGCCGACGACGCAGAGGTTGTGGCTGTCGTGACCCACGCTCGACGCGATCGCGCCGTCGAGCGCGCCGAAGCCGACGACGTAGCCGTTCGCCGGCTTCGATCCGTGGCCGTGCCGCTCGAGCACGGACAGCCGCATGACGCCGGGCGCGTCGCTCCGCAGCACCGCGCGATCGGTGAGGATGCGCCCCTCGCGGACGCCGATGACGTGCACCATGCCCGCCGGCCCCTCGAGATCGCGCGCCTCGGGGATCGCCGCGCGGACGGTGTTCGCCGGAGCCTCGCGCGACGCGGGCGGGAGCTCGACCTCGCCGGCGAACACGCCCGCGACGAGCACGTCGCGGATCGCGCACGTGGCCACGTCGTCGAGCACGACGAGGTCGGCGCGCCACCCCGGCGCGATCGCGCCCACGCGCGTCCCGTGGGTCGCGGGGCCGGCGAGGCCGTAGTGCCGGGCGACCGACCAGGACGAGGCGCGGAACACGACGGCCGGATCGATGCCCTTCGCGATCGCCGAGCGGACGAGGAAGTCGACGTGGCCCTCGCGCGCGATGTCGAGGGGGTTGCGGTCGTCGGTGCAGAAGCCGACGCTGGTCGAGCTCGCCAGCGTGAGCAGCGGCGCGAGCGCGTCGAGGTCCTTCGCCACGGAGCCCTCGCGGATCCACACCGCGATGCCCTTGCGGAGCTTGTCCTTCGCCTCGTCGAGCTCCGAGCTCTCGTGGCACGTCGCGATCCCGGCGCAAGCGTACGCCGACAGGTCACGCCCGCGGACGAGCGGCGCGTGGCCGTCGAGCGGGCGCCCGTCGAACGCCGCGATCTTGTCGAGCACGAGCGGATCGCCGCCGAGCACGCCGGGGACGTTCATCACCTCGGCCAGCCCGAGCGCCTTCTCGTGGCCGAGCAGCGGCGCGAGGGCCCGCGCGTCGAGCGTGCCTGCGCCGTTCGTCTCGAACGCCGTCGCCGGGACGCACGAGCTCACCATCACCCGGAGGTCGAGCGCGAGACGCGAGGCTCCGTCGAGGAAGAACTGGATGCCGGGGACGCCGAGCACGTTCGCGAGCTCGTGCGGGTCGCAGATCGCCGTCGTGGTGCCCCGCGAGAGCACGGCGCGCTGGAACGTCTCGGGCACGAGCAGCGAGCTCTCCAGGTGCACGTGCGCGTCGATGAAGCCGGGGACGACGTGCGCGCCCTTGCAATCCACGGTGCGCTTCGCCGAGAGGCCGGGCTCCACGCCGACGACGACGCCGTCCGCGATCGCGATGTCGCCGTGGACGAACTCGCACGAGAAGACGTCGAGCCAGCGCACGTCGCGGAGCACGACGTCACAAGGGTCGAGGCCGCGCGCAGCGCGGATGCGCTTACGGAGCGTTTCGGCGAGCGTCATTCCACGAGCGTACCACCGCGGCGATACCCGGCACGCGCGCGGTCACTTCGCGAACGTCTGCTTGCAGTACGCGAGCTCGCCGTCCTCCACGACCGGGTCCGGCAGGTTCGGCACGCTCGTGTTCGGCGGCGCGGCGAAGTCGAAGAACTCCATCGGCACGCTGGCGTTCGCGTCGCGGTTGGTCAGCGCCGGAACGCGGTGCTTCGCCTGGATGAAGCGGAGGATGCTCGTGTGGTCGTAGACGCCGTGCGCGACGTAGCCGCGCTTCGCGTACGGCGAGACGACCATGAGCGGGACGCGCACGCCGAGCATGTCGAACTTCCCTTCGACCGGCTGATGGTGCTCGTCGATCGTCGGCTTGTCGTCGGGCGCGCACGCCTTCGGCGGCGGCACGTGGTCGTAGAGCCCGCCGTGCTCGTCGTACATGATGAAGATCGCCATCTTCTCCCACTGCGGGCTCTTCATCAGGGCGCGCACGACGTCGGCGGTGAACTTCTGGCCGACCTGGAGCTGCGCCGGCGGGTGCTCGTCCTCGCCCGTCGCGGTCCCGCTGTTCAGGGCGTTCGGGTCGACGAACACCACCGGCGGGAGCTTTCCGGCGGCGGCGTCGGCGAAGAATTCGGCGAGGTGGAACTTCACCTCGCGCGGCGCCCATCGGCTCACGAGCTGGAAGCCGACCACCGCGGCGACCGCCGGCGGGCCGTCGGAGTACAGCTTCCAGTCGACGTGCCGCTTCTCGAGCTCGTCCTCCACCACCACGTCGTTCTGCGGATAGACGTACGCGTCGACGTTCGGAAACGTGTTCTCGACGAGCCCGAAGCTCGTGCCCGCGTGGAGGAACATGCGGTTCGGCCAGGTCGGGCCCGGCACCGACGCGAAGTAGTGATCGGCGAGCCCGAACTCCTTCGCGAGCGCGTAGTAGAACGGCAGCTCGCGCTCGTCGTACCACCACATCGCGCGCTCGCCGCTGCGGAGCGCCATCGTGGGATCGGGCATCGTCTCGCCCTTGATGCCGTCGTTCGTCTCGAAGAACCCGTCCATCTTGCCGTCGTTGATCTGACGGTGCGTGGAGGTCCAGCCGTGGGCGGTGTCGAGGAAGCAGTAGTGGCCGGCGCGCTGCCACGCATACGTCTGGGCGGACACGTCGCCGGTGCGCGCCGGGTTCGTCGCGTTCTCGGGCGGCGACTCGACGTCGGTCCGTCCGGCGTACTTGCCGAAGCGACCGAAGTAGTGATCGAACGACCGGTTCTCCTGCATCAAGACGACGATCGTCTCGATGGGGATGTCCTTGCCCGTCGGGATCTCCTTGCCGAGCGTCTCGTCGGGGAGGGCGCCGCGGGTGAACGTGCAGGATGCACGCGAGGCCGAGGCCGTGGCCTCGTCGGGGCGGACCACCGGGCGGTCCCACTCGGGCGGCGTCGGCGGACGCGGATCGGGCTCGGCGGGCGGCGGGGCCGCGGCCTTCTCGTCCTTCGAGCAGGCGGTGAGGGCGGCGAACGCCAGGGCGAGCGAGAGGATCCGGCGCATCCCGGCTGTGTTCCAGAGACCCGCGTCGAGCGCAAGTGGAAGGGGCGGCTATACTCGCGCGCCATGGCGGACGACCTCGCGTTCGACGACGCCACCATCGAGAAGCTGCGCCTCGCCGCCGAGGAGGTGGCGTGGCTCACCGGGCGCGGGTACCGGCTCGAGGTCGTGGGCGACCTCGTCGCGCGGCACCATGCGCTCTCGGAGGCGCAGCGCTCGGCGCTCGCCGAAGGCACGTGCTCCGAGCCTCAGTACCGCCGGCGTGCAGCGCGCGAGCTCGAGCCGGAGGACGTCGCGCGGAGGCCGCTCGCCGTCGACGCGATCGACGTCCTCGCCGCGATCGACTCCGCGCTCTCGGGGCGCGCCGTACTGCAGACGCTCGACGGGACGGCGCACGCGCTCGGCGTCGAGCGCGCGAGCTGGGCGCCGGGGCCCCACGCGGACGAGGCGATCGACCGCGTGCTCGCGCTCGGCAAGGAGCTCCGTCCGCAGGTGCTCCGCTTCCTGATCGACGAGCGCGCGGCGCACGGTCCGGCGCTCGGCGAGCGCATCGGGGCGCGCGCGAAGGCGGCGAAGGCGAAGGTCGAGGTCGTCCTCGTGCCCGACGTGCGCGCCGCGATGAAGAAGGAGAAGCAGGTCGCGAGCGGCGACGCCGAGGTGCTCGACGCGTGCGGGGCGTGGTTCAACCTCGCCGGTCGGATCGTCGAGGGCGTCCCCGGGGCGAAGGTCGTCCGCCTCCAGTGATCAGAAGCGCAGCTCGGCGCGCGCCTGGCCCGGAGGGATGGTGCCGGTGTCGGGATCGCGCTCGGTGTTCAGCACGACGATCGTCGTCGTGACGCCGGCCGCGACGACGCCGACCGCGGTCCAGAACCACCACTTGGTGAAGATGGAGGCCTTCCGCGCGAGCGGGACGCTGACGTCCTTCTTCTCTCCGGCGCCGACGACGACGCTGGTCTCGGCGGGATCGTAGTCCTCGCGCGCGAGGGCGACGCGATGCGTCCCCGCGAGGACGAAGCTCTCGACGGGGACGGTGCCGATCGCCTTGCCGTCGATCGCCACCGACGCGCCGTCCACCGGCGACGTCACGCGGAGGACCGCGGACTGCGTGCGCGACGCGAGCGTGGCGTCGACGGTGTCGACTTTTCCGCCCGAGAGCGTCATCTCCTTCTCGAAGGGGAAGTAGCCGTCGCGGCTCACGACGAGCTTCTGCTTGCCGGCGTTGACGCGGAGGACCACCTGGCCCGGCTTCGTCTTGCCGACGACCTTCTCGCCGAGCCGGATCTCCGCGCCCTCGACCGACGACCCGACGACGAGCGTCGCCACGCGGTTGCGCACGTCGCGAACGAGCTCCTCGAGCTTCGGCACCCGCGCCTTGAGCTCGGCGGGCGCCTTGTCCGAGAACTCTTCGAGCGCGTCGAGCGCGCGCGGGAACTCGCCGAGGCCCTCGTACGCGCGGCCCATGTTGTAGAGGAGGGCGGGGCTCTTCGTCGCCTCGTACGCGCGCTGGTAGTGGTCGAGGGCGTCCTGGTAGCGCAGCGCGACCATCGCCTCGTCGCCCTTCCGCTTCGCCTCGTCGGGCGAGTCGGCCGTCGCCGTCGCCGTCGCCTGCGCGAAGGCGGCGCGCGGCCTCGCCGTCACGACGGCGAGCGCGAAGACGAAGCAGGCGAGACGAGCGAGGAGATGACGTGCGCCTGGCATCCGCTGCGCGATCCTAACAGAGGCTTCACCGCGCGGATCGCACGGAAATCCTGGTGGTCCGTGGCAGGTACGCGTCCGATCGCCGGGGCGAGGGCGGCATCGGGCGATTCGCACCGTATACTGGGTACCCCGATGCGGCGTCTCACACTCCTGGGTCTTCCTCTTCTCTTCGTCACGGCGGGTGCATGCACGACGGCAGGGCCGGGAGACGAGCCCGCCTCCGAGGTGGGGCGCACCTCGAGCGCGATCATCAACGGCTCGCTCGACACGACGCACGAGGCGGTCGTGGCGATCATCTCGCAGAGCGGCAGCGAGGCCGGCGCATGCACCGGCACCATCGTGAAGGTGGACGCCACGCGGAAGATCGGATGGGTGGTCACCGCCGCGCACTGCGTCGATCTCCCGCCGGTGATCGTCTTCCAGGGAGACGACTACTCGAAGCCGGAGGCGCTTCGTTACGAGGTCGTCGACTACAAGGCGGACGGCCGCTACGGCGGTCAGGCCGGCTCGTCGTACGACTTCGCGATGATCCGCATCGCGGGCGTCGACGGGAGCACCCCGACGATCCCGCTCGTGACGAGCCCGGACGGTCTGACGAACGGCACCGCGGTCACGAGCGTCGGCTACGGGCGGACGTCGCTCATCCAGTCGGGGCCGGGCGATCAGAACTCGCAGCGCCGCGCCGTGAACATGACGCTCTCGCAGGTCGGCCAGACGCAGATCGGCTACGACATGTCGTCGCGAGGCATCTGCCAGGGCGACAGCGGCGGACCGGTGCTGGTGAAGGGCGGCGGCAGCGAGCGCGTGGCGGGCGTTCACTCGTACGTGCAGGGCGACTGCGACGGCTTCGGCGTGAGCGGCCGCGTGACGGCGGGCCTGTCGTTCTTCAACACGGAGATGGCGAAGGCGATCCCCACCGAGGACTGCGAGCTCTGCGAGAAGATCGCGAACTCGGGCACGCAGGAGTGCGCGACGTACCTCGCGAAGTGCTTCGCCGACCCGGACTGCAAGGGCTACTACGACTGCCTCTCGAAGGGCTCGTCGAAGGCCACGTGCGCGTCGAAGTTCCCGAAGGCCGAGGGACCGTTCAACGCCGCGGCCAACTGCACGTGCACGCGCGCGTGCTCGGACAAGTGCGCGAGCACGCTGCAGTGCAAGACCACGCCGAAGTGCGGCTACAAGCTGCCCGCGGGAGACTGCACGTCCTGCACCGAAGGCGCGTGCTGCAACGAGACGCTCGACTGCACCGCGGACGGCACGTGCTACCTGTGCCTGAAGACGAACGACGGCGATCCCGAGTGCGCGACGAACGCCGCGCGCAAGAAGCTCGCGACGTGCGTGGCGACGTCGTGCAAGACGGAGTGCGCCGGCTCGGGCCTCGACACCGGCGCCGATCCGGCGGCGACCGAAGGCGGCGATCCGAACGCGCCGGGAGGCACGACGACCACCACCACCGAGGAGGGATGCTCCGTCGCTTCTCCGGGCGGACCGGCGCGGTCCGGCGGCGCGGGGATCGCGCTGGCGTTCGCGCTCGCGGCCGGGCTGATCAGGCGCCGGACGCGATCGGCAGCCTGATCTCGAACTTCGCGCCCTCGCGGACCGGCACGGCGGCGATGCGTCCGCCGTGCGCCTCGACGAACGTGCGCGCGGTCACGAGGCCGAGACCGATGCCCATCGGCTTCGTGCTGTGGAGCGGCTCGAACAGGTGGGCGCGGACCTGGGGCGAGATCCCCGGGCCGGTGTCGCTGATCGTGATGACGATCGCCTCGGCGTCGACGTCGAGATCGACCGACAGCGTCCCGCCGTCCGGCATCGCCTCGACCGCGTTGCGGATGACGTTGAAGAGCGCGCCGTGCAGCTGGTCGGCGTCGAGATCGACGGAAGGCACGTCGCGCGCGAGCCTCCGCTCGATCCGCACGCTCGGCGGGATCCAGTCGGCGCCGAGCACGCGATCGACGAGGTCGACGATCGCCGTCGGGTGCCGATCGGGCGTGCGCACGCGGGCATAGTCGAGCAGGCCGGTGATGATGACGTTCGCGTGGCGAACCTCGTCGTGGATGATCCGGATCGCGTCCTCGACGTTCGGATGCTGCTCCGGCGAGAGGTGGCGCTTGAGCACGTACGTCGCGTTCATGATCGCCGCGAGCGGGTTGCGGATCTGGTGCGCGACCCCGCCCGCGAGCTGGCCGAGCACCGCGAGGCGCTCCTTGCGGACGAGGTTCTCCTGCGCCTCCGCGAGGGCGGTCGTGCGATCGCGGACGCGCCGTTCGAGCTCGTCGTTCGACATGCGCAGCGCCTCCTCGGCCAGCTTGCGCTCGGTGATGTCGCGCGCGATGCCGGTCGTGCCGATGACCTCGCCGCGGTCGGTGACGATGCTCGTCTTGATCGTCTCGATCCAGTAGCTGCGTCCGTTCGCGTCGACGAACGGCTCCTCGACGCGCTTGTGGCCGCGGCCGCCCTGCATGATCGCCGCGTCGTCCGCCCGGTAGCGCTCGGCGAGCTCCGCGGGCCAGAGATCGCGATCGCTGAGGCCGATGATCTCCTCGACCCTTCGCTTGCCCGCGGCCTCGGCGAACGGCTGGTTCGCGGCGACGAAGCGGCCGTCGCGGTCCTTGAGCCACGCCATGTCGGGGATGTTGTCGAGGATCGCCTTCTTCTGGCGCTCGCCCTCCTGGTGACGGAGCTCGGCGCGACGGCGGTCGGTGACGTCGTGGAAGATGCAGGCGGCGCCGCGAATGGTGCCCGATCGGTCACGGATCGTCGTCGCCGAGCAGACGAGGTGCGTTCCGGTGACGCTCGGATTGCGGACGAAGAGCTCGACGTCGCGCCGGGGCTCTCCGCGGAGCGCCGCGACGAGCGGCAGGTCCTCCGCCGGACACACCGTCTGCTCGTCCGGGAGGAAGACGCCGTGCTCGACGCTCCACGCGGCCACCTCCGGGCCGAGCGCGCGGATGCCGATCAGGCTCTCGGCCGCGGGATTCCGGTAGACGAGCCGTCCGCTCTCGTCGATGACGACGACGCCGTCGTCGAGCGTCGCGAGCGCGTCGAGCGCCCACGTACGTCCGTCGTCCCCCCCGCGGCTCGTCCGCGACGGGCGGTCGTCGGGGGCAGGCTTCTGCGGCACGGGAGCGAGTCTACCACCTAGGGGGGATGTCGGCTCGCCGGCTCGGAGCCGAAAACGGGGAGCGCGCGTCCGGCGGAGCTCGGTTCCCGGCCCGCGCGAGAGATCGACTACGATGCGCGCCGCCGTGTTTCGTCGCGCCGCGGGCATCGTCTTCGCGCTCCAGTTCGTCCTCCTGGATGCGCTGGTCCGCGGGCCCCGCGCGTGGGTGGAGCAGCCGCGCATCCTGGTGTCGCTCGCCGAGAGCGCGCTCCTCTGGACGGTCGCGCTCGTCCTCGCGACGACCCGGCCCCGTCGCCTGATCGTGGCCGTGCTCGCCGCCGCGTTGCTCGTGGTGCAGGCGCTCGTGTTCCGCTACTACCGCGCGCCGCTCGACGTGCAGGTGGCCGAGAGCGCGCTGCACGCCTGGCGGGACGTCTCGCCCGTGCTCTCGCGCGCCGCGCCGGCGATCGCGCTGTCGATCGTGATGGTCGCCGCGCTCGAGCACGCGCTCCTCGCCTTCGCCGAGCGCCCGAGGCTCGCGCGTCACGGCGTCCACGCGCTCGCGCTGGCGGGGCTCTTCGGCATGGCCCCGCGCCATGCGACGCCGGAGGTGCGGGGGCTGCACGCGCTCTTCGCCGTCCGGCGCGATCCGCCGAAGGCGATCGCGTCCGCGGTGACGCTGCCGGTGCTCCATTCCGAGCGGCGCGATCCGCCGAACGTGCTCCTGGTGATCACCGAGAGCGTCCGTACGACGGAGTACGACGCCACGACCGCTCCGGAGACCACCGCGGCCTTTCCGGATCGGGCGGCGCTCCGCGAGATGCGCGCGGTCTCGAGCTACACCGCGCTCTCGCTCTCGGCGCTCCTCACCGGCCGTACGCAGGAGGCGCCGCGCGACGCGATCCTGCGCGCGCCGAGCGTGTTCGACTACGCGCATGCCGCGCGCTACTCCGTCGGCTACTGGTCGGCGCACGCGGCCGACATCTTCGAGGCGAAGAGCGTCCACGCCGCGACCGATCGCTTCGTGACGGTCGAGTCGCTCGTGGGCAAGGACCCCGATGACGACTGGGTGTCGCCGCTCGACCGGATGATCGTCGACCGCTTCACCGCCGAGATCGGCGAGGTCGCGGGAGCGCGGCCGCTCTTCGCCGTGCTCCATCTCGTGGGGACGCACGCGCCCTACCACGTCGATCCCGCGCGCGCGCCGTTCCAGCCGTACGACCACGTGGTGACGTGGGCAGGGATGCCCAAGCTGCTCAACGCGTACAAGAACGCGATCCTCGAGCAGGACCGGGAGATCGCCCGGGCGCTGCGCGCGTTCGTCGATCGCTCCGAGGCCGGCGGGCGCTCGTGGCTGATCGCGTTCACGAGCGATCACGGCGAGGCGTTCGGCGAGCACGGCGCGATCCATCACGGGCAGAACCTCTACGACGAGCAGGTGCGCGTGCCCGCGTGGATCGCGTCGAGCGGAGGGGCGCTCTCTACCGAGCAGCGCGCCGCCCTCGCCGACCACGAGCGGCGCGCCGTCACGCACCTCGACGTCCTGCCGACGCTGCTCGACGGGATGGGGCTCTGGGACAACTTCGCGATCGGCGCGCACCAGCACGCGCTCCGCGGCCGGAGCGTCCTTCGTCCCTACGTGTCGCGCGGGATGATCCCGGTGACCAACTGCACCGCGATGTTCCGGTGCCCGCTCAACACGTGGGGCCTCTACGAGGACGATCACAAGCTCGTCGCCCACCTCTGGGACGGCAACTGGGAGTGCCTCGTCGGGCCGGCGGGGACGGCCGAGCGCGTCGCCGATCCCGGTGACCCGAGGGGCGACCGCCTCCGCGAGGAGTCCCGGCGGCACTTCCCTCTCTTGCCGAACGGGACGCCGAATCGCTGATAGGATCGGCCGCGGATGGGCCAAGAGGTCAAGACGCAGCTTCGCTGGGACGGGCGCATCGTCGAAGGCACGGCGCTCCTCGAGACGGACTCGCTGATCTTCCGCGGAGGGGCGACGGTCACGCTGCCGTTCGCGGAGATGTGGAACGTGGAGGCGAACGCCGGCTGGCTCGAGATCAAGAGCCCGCGTGGTCTCATGCTCCTCGAGCTCGGCGCGAAGGCCGAGGTCTGGAAGGAGAAGATCAAGAACCCGAAGGGCCTCGTCGAGAAGCTCGGCGTCGACGCGGAGAAGAAGGTCGTCGTCGTCGGCAAGCTCGACGCCGGCCTGCGGCAGGAGCTCGAGGCGTCCGGCGCGAAGGTCGCGAAGAGCGCGCGCGGCAAGGACTTCGATCTCGCGTTCGTCGCCGCATCCGCGAAGAAGGACCTCGAGAACATCCCGAAGGCGCGCGAGCTGATCAAGGACACGGGCGCGATCTGGATCGTCTACCCGAAGGGGAAGGACGACCTCACCGAGCGCGACGTGCTCACCGGCGGTCGCACGCGCGAGCTCACCGACAACAAGCAGGTGAAGGTCGACGACGTCCTCACCGCGGTGCGCTTCGTGGTGCCGGTCGCGGCGCGCAAGAAGAAGTGATGGCGAGAGACTTCGATCTGGTCGCGATCGCGCGCGAGGTGGCCGAGCGCGAGGGGTTCGTCGTCGACTTCCCGCCGGACCTCGCGCACCTCGCGGTGCATCCCGACGACGACCGCGGCGACATCGGCGACGAGCGCCACCTGCCGTGGACCTCGATCGACAACCGCGAGTCGACCGACCTCGATCAGATCGAGGTCTCGGAGCGGCTGCCGGGCGACGTCATCCGGGTGAAGCTCGGGATCGCGGACGTCGACGCGTTCGTGCCGCGCGGCTCGGCGCTCGACCGGCACGCCG
Organism: Labilithrix sp.; assembly: GCA_039809525.1. GTDB lineage: Bacteria > Myxococcota_A > Polyangia > Polyangiales > Polyangiaceae > Labilithrix. The sequence goes on from JBDHVD010000021.1 coordinate 28,871, forward strand.
GCACGAACACGACCTCGCTCTACGCCGGCATCGCGACGTTCCCCATGCTGCCCGACGATCTGTCGAGCGGCGCGACCTCGCTCCTCGCGGGCGAGGACCGGCTCGCGGTGATCACCGAGATCGACGTCGCCCCCGACGGGAGCATCGCGCGCGAGCGCGTCTATCGCGCGCGGGTGAGGAACCACGCGAAGCTCGTCTACGAGGACGTCGGCGCGTGGATCGAGGGGCACGGCGATCGCCCGAAGGAGATCGGCGACGACGAGCGCCTGGTCGATCAGGTGCGGATGCAGGACGAGGCCGCGCAGCGCCTGCGCCGCCGCCGGATCGAGCTCGGCGCGCTGCAGCTCGAGACGATCGAGGCCCGCGCGGTGGCGAAGGACGGCGAGGTCGTCGACCTGAAGCTCACGATGAAGAGCCGCGCGCGCGAGCTCGTCGAGGACCTCATGATCGCGGCCAACGGCGCGACGGCGCGCTGGCTCGAGGCCAAGCGCTTCGCGTCGATCCGGCGCGTGGTCAAGAAGCCGCGCCGCTGGGAGCGCATCGTGGACCTCGCCGCGGGCTTCGGCGAGCGCCTCCCCGCGGAGCCCGACGCCGTCGCGCTCTCGGAGTTCATGCGCGAGCGCCGCGCGAAGGATCCGGCGCGCTTCGCCGAGGTCTCGCTCTCGGTGGTGAAGCTGCTCGGCCCCGGCGAGTACGCGGTCGCCGATCCCGACTGTCCCGAGGGTCACTTCGGGCTCGCGGTCGAGGACTACGCGCACTCGACGGCGCCGAACCGCCGCTACGGCGATCTCGTCACCCAGCGCCTGCTGAAGGCGGGCGCGCGCGGCGATCGCCCGCCGTACACCGCCGCCGAGCTGGGCGCGATATGTGTACGATGCACGGAGCGCGAGGACGCCTCCCGCAAGTTCGAGCGCACGATGCGCAAGGTCGGCGCCGCGCTGTTCCTCTCGCGGAAGATCGGCGAGACGTTCGACGCCATCGTCACCGGCGTCACGAACAAGGGCACGTTCGTCCGCCTCGTCGATCCGCCGGCCGAGGGACGTGTCGTCGAGGGCGAGGCCGGCCTCGACGTCGGCGACCGCACACGCGTCCGCCTGGTCGCCACCGAACCCACACGCGGCTTCATCGACTTCGTCCGCGCGTGAGCCTCGAACGGCTCTAGCATCGAGGGATGATCGTCTGGCAGACGCAGATCAGGACGGGCCATCCCGCGGGCGACCAGCAGATGCTCGATCAGGTGCGGCGTCAGTACGAGCCGCAGGGCCTGGTCGTGCAGACGCAGCCGCTGCCCGGCGGCGGGATGCACGTCGCCGTCATGCGTCCTGCGCCCGCGTACCAGGCGCCCGCGTATCCGGCGCCCGGCTACTCGCCGCCGGGGTATCAGCCGCCGGGCTATCAGCCGCCGGGCTTCGCGCCCGCGCACTACGCGCCCATGGGCATGAGCGCGCCCCAGGCGATCGGCGGCGAGGGCTCGATCGGCGCCGAGCGCGTCCGCTACCTGCGCAAGGTCTACGGCCTGCTCGCGATCTCCGCGTTCCTCGCCATCGGCGCCGGCTGGGTGTCGACGAGCGAGCTGCTCGGCACGGACACGTTCCGCCTCGAGAGCGGCAAGGCGATCGAGGTCCCGATCCTGGTCGCGCTGATGCTCGACAACCCGGCGATCGAGTACGGCACGTTCGCCGTCCTCTTCGTGGGCGTGTTCCTCGCGAGCCTCGTGAGCAAGGTGAAGGGCCTCAACTACGCGGCGCTCTTCGGCGTGTCGATCCTCATGGGGATCGAGCTCTCTCCGATGATCTTCGTCGCGCAGGTCATGGCCGGCATGGGCGCGACGATGACCGCCAGCCCGGTGCATGCCACGCTGGCGATGGTCGGCGCGATCTTCGTCGGCCTCACCGGCTACGTGTTCGTCGCGAAGAAGGACTTCTCGTATCTCTACGCGACGCTCTCGATGGGCTTCTGGGTGGTCTTCGCCGGCGTCGCCGTCGCCTTCGCGATCGACAGCGAGCCGCTCACCCTCGCGGTGGCGAGCGTCGGCGCGCTCCTCTCGATCGGCTTCCTCCTCTACCAGACGAGCTGGATCTTCAAGAACAGCGACATGGACGATCCGGTCGACGACGCGCTCGGTCTGATCGTGCAGCTCCGGAACCTGTTCATGTTCCTGCTCCGCATCTTCATGTCCCGGCGCTGATCACCTCGGCGGCCGCGCGCTTGCCCGAGGCGATCGCCCCGTCGATGTAGCCGCTCCACACGGTGGCGGTCTCGGTCCCCGCCCAGTGGATGCGGCCGCCGGCGCCGGACGGCTCGCGGATCGAGCGCCCGAGCGACGTCCACACGCCCGGCGGCATGAACGCCCCGTAGCAGCCGCCCGACCACGGGTCGTGCTCCCACACGTGATCGACGTACGCGCGTGCGTCCTTCGCGCGCTCGCCGTGGAGCTTCGCGAAGCAGGCGAGGGCGGCGGCGCGACGCTCCTCGAGCGGCAGCGCGCCGAGCGCCTGCGCGTTTTTCGCCTCGCTGAAGCCCATGAGGACGCCGACGCGCGCATCGGGGGGAGAGTTGTCGAAGACGACGTGGATCGGCCCCTCGTCGGAGACGCTCATCCCCGACAGGCCTTCGTCGCGCCAGAACGGTCGCTCGTAGATCGCGGTGTGCTTGATCACGCGGCCCATCGGCATCCTCGTCGAGAGCTCGGCACGCGGCCCGCCGAGCGCGGGATCGAAGTCGAGCTTCGCCGCGAGCTTGGGCGGCACCGCGACGATCGCGCGGCGGGCGCGCAGATCGTTCACCGTCACGCCCGCGGCGTGGTGGGCGATGCGCGTCACCGGCGTCGCGAGGCGCACGTCGAGCCGCTTCGCCATCGCCTCGGCGACGCGCTGCATGCCGCCGACCACGCGGGTCGCCTGCGCGCCGCCGTCCGTGCCGAGCAGCATGTCGAGGTCCTTGCCCGAGTGCACGTAGAACAGCGCGTGGAGCAGCGACATCTCGCGCGCGTCGGCGGCGAACACCGTCTCGAGGCCTGCGTCGAGCAGGTCGCGCGCGACCTTCCGCGGGACGTTCGCGTCGAGCCAGTCGGCGAGCGTGCGCGCGTCCCACTCCGCGGCGCGCTTCGCGTTCCACGGCGCGTCGAGCGGCACCTTCTTCGCGAGCGACTCGAAGCGCCACTGCGCGAGGCCGACGGAGAGGAGATCGAGCACCGGCAGCCTGGGGATCGTGCCGCGGTAGCGGCGCGTCTTCCCCGAGGTGACGACGAGGTTGTCGCCCTTCGTCCAGGTGGGGAACGTCGCGAGGCGATGCGCGGCGATCGCGGCGAGGAGATGGTCCTGCGTGGGCCCGGCCCACTGCCCGCCGAGGTCGACCCACGTGCCGTCGTCGAGCGTCACGGAGTAGACGCGGCCGCCGACGCGATCGCGCGCCTCGAGCACCACGCACGTCAGGCCCGCCGCGGCGAGCGCCTCGGCGGCGGCGAGCCCGGCGAACCCTGCGCCCACGACCACGACGTCGATCACGATTGCCTCCGGAGCCACGCGGCCGACAGCGACGGGACGAGCGCGCGCACGCGCTCCGCGCGGGCCGTCCAGTCGCCGATCCGCGCGGCGTGCTCCGCGAACAGGTCGGAGGCCGCGGACGGCGAGACGTCGGTGGCCGCGAGCGCGTGCACCTCGAGCGCGGCGCGCTCCGCGTCGAACGCCGCGCGCCGGCGCTCGTAGGCGCCGAGCACGGTGCGGTGGAGCCGCTCGTGGCGCCGGAACAGCGCGTCGTCGCCGCCGTCGCCGGTCAGCACCCGGCCCCGTCCGAGCGGTACCGGCTTGAAGACCGACAGGCAGGGCGCGCTCGTGCCGGTGAAGAAGAAGCGGAGCGCGCCTTCGCGGAGGATCGCGATCATCGAGCCGGTCGTCTGACCGGCGCGGCGCGTCGGGAGGAACGACGCATGCGCGCACGGCGCGACGATGCGCGCGCCCGCGGTGGGCCGCTTGCCCCCGTGATCGCGGAGAGCGCGCGCGAGGTCGACCACGCCGGCGCTGCCGGAGGACAGCGCGTTCGCGGTGCAGGCGCGGCGCACGTCGCCGCCGGACAGCCAGCCCATCACCGGATCGGCGAACGCGCGGCGGAAGTCGAACGTCTCGCCGCGGCGCACGAGGCCGAGCGATCGCGCGCCCTCGATCGTGCCCGGTCCCAGGCACGTGTAGTCTGCACCGATCGTGAGCACGTTCGAGGTGGTCCGGATGCCGCTTCGCACGAAGCTGGCCGCCCAGAAGCGACCGGCGGTCTCGAGCAGCCACGCGCCGCGGGGGTCGGCGAGGAGGAACGCGTTGTGGTAGCGGAACTTCTTGTTGCGATGGCCGGCGGCGCCGCCCTGGCCGTGGCGCCCGATCATCCACGTGATCAGATCGAGCGCCTCGCCGGCGTCCTTGCAGCGCTCGAGCGCCAGGCGCACGAGGTCCATGCCGGTGAGCCCGGAGGGCTCGACGGGCACGCTGGTGAACACCGCCTCGTTGCCGATCGCGAGACCGTGCTCGTTGGCCCCCATCTCCGCGCCCCACATCCATGCCGGGCGCGAGAGGACGACCTCGTGGGTCTCGCGTGCCTGATCGATCGTGAGGTAGGTCGCGTTCAGGCGTGCGCCTTCGGGATGGCGCGCGCGCTCGTGGTGCTCGACGAGCTGGACCTCGCCGGGCTCGCGATCGCTGTTCTTGGCGAACGAGACCGCGTCGTCACCGACGGCCACGAGCGTGTCGCACATCGCGCGATCACCTCACCTTGAAGATCGCGCGCCCCGACGCCGGCACCGTCACCGTGCCCGCGCCGAGCTCCGCGTCGCCGAAGACGAGCGTGCCGCCCGGCAGCTCGCCCGCGCCCGTCTGCTCCTCGTCGGTCATGTTCACCACGACGAGGTACGCCTCGCTCGCGTCCTCGCGCACGAACGCGAGGAGCTGCCGGACGTCGAGCGGCACGTGGCGCACGTCGCCGGTGCCCCACACCGCGTGTCCGCGGCGCAGGGCGAGGAGCTGGCGATAGAAGGTGAGCATCGACGCGGGATCGCCGTCCTCGGCCTCGACGCTCGTCTCGGCCGCCGCCTCGCCGAACGCGATCCACGGCCGGCCGGTGGTGAAGCCGTGCCCGTTCGGATCGCGCGTCCACGGCATCGGCGTGCGCGCCCGGTCGCGATCGTCGACGATGACCTGCGTGCCCTGACGGAGCGCGAGCTCTTCGCCGTAGTAGACGAACGGCGTGCCCTTCAGCGTCATCGCGAGCAGCGCCGCGGTCTGGCTCGTCCACATCTCGCCGCCGCCGACCGACCACGCGCGCACGACGTCGTGCGAGCCGATCACCTGCGCCGGTTGCCCGCCGGTCGGATAGGTGGCGAGCCGTCCGATCGCCTCCTCGACGATCCGTCGATCGCGCTGGGCGAAGGCGAGGCCCCAGAAGTAGCCGTAGCCGAAGTCGAAGGCCATGTGGAACATGTCCGAGCCCGAGCCGAAGTACTTCGTCGCGTCGGTGAGCTGGCTCGGCTCGGCGACCATCGCGCGCGGCGCGGTGGTCGAGGCGGCGTCGAGCACCTTTCGCATCTCCTGGATGTACGCGACGTTCTCCGGAAGCATGAAGCATCCGTCAGGTGACTCGTAGAGCGTGCCGATGACGTCGCAACGGAAGCCGTCGACGCCCTTCTCGAGCCAGAAGCGCAGGACGTCGAGCGTCTCCTTCACCACGTCGGGGTTGCGGTAGTTCAGGTCCGGCTGCTCGGCGTAGAAGCGATGGAAGTAGTACTGGTTGCGCAGTGGATCGAGCGTCCATCCGTCACCGAACATCGGTTTGTCCGCTCCGCACGTCCCCAGATCTGCGCGGCCGGGGGCATCGGACCACACGTACCAGTCCGATTTCGGGTTCGTCCGACTGGAACGCGACTCCTGGAACCACGCGTGGAGGTTCGACGTGTGGTTGAGCACGAGGTCGGTGAAGACCCGCATCTTGCGCGCGTGCGCTCCGGCGAGGAGGCGATCGAACGCGGCCATGTCGCCGTAGTCCGGGTTGATCGCGCGGTAGTCGGCGATGTCGTAGCCCGAGTCCTTGAAGCCGGTCGGATGGATCGGCATCAGCCACAGCGCGTCGACGCCGAGGCCCTTCAGGTAGTCGAGCTTCGAGGTGACCCCGTCGAGGTCGCCGATGCCGTCGCCGTTCGAGTCCATGAACGAGCGGACGTTGATCTCGTAGAAGACCGCGTGCCGGTACCAGTCGGGGCCGGTGAGCAGTCGCTCGGCGGCGGCCTCCTGCTCGGCGGACGCGCGCGTCGGTAGCGGCGCGCGAGGCGATGCGCTCGACGAGCCGGCATCGTCGCTGCACGCGAAGAGGACGAGCACGAGGAGGGCGAGGGCCTTGCGGAACATCGCGCCGAGCGTATACCGGCTCGAGCATGGACGCGCGCTCGACGAGGAAGCTACGGGGGTGGCGCCGGGTCGCCAACGCGATGTGGGGACCGCCGAACGATCCGCAGATCTACGGCGCGCTCGACGTCGACGCGACGAGGCTGAAGGCCTTTCTCGAGGCCCTCCGCGCGCGCGGGCACAAGGTGACGCCGACGCATCTCGTCGGCCGCGCCGTCGCCGTCACGCTGCGCGAGGTGCCGGAGATGAACGTCCGCATCGTCGGCGAGGACATCATCCCGCGCGGGTCGATCGACGTGTTCTTCCAGACCGCGGTCGAGGGCGGACGCGACCTCACCGGCGTGAAGGTGAGGGACGTCGATCGCAAGTCGGTGATCGAGGTCGCGCGCGAGCTCGGCGAGCGCAGCCGCGCCGCGAAGGAGGGACGCGACGCGGAGTTCGCGAAGAGCAAGAGCACGATGGATGCCCTGCCGCTGCCGCTCCTCCGTCTCGCGCTGCGGGGCGCGGCCTGGCTGACGGGCGATCGCGACACGTCGATCCGCGCGCTCGGCCTCGCCAGCTCGCCGTTCGGCAGCGCGGCGGTCACCAGCATCGGCATGTTCGGGCTGCCGATCGGGTTCGCGCCGCTCAGCTGGATGTACAAGATCCCGCTGCTCGTCCTCGTCGGCACGATCGAGGACCGGCCGGTCGCCGTCGAGGGCCGCGTCGAGGTTCGGCCCGTCCTCCCGATCACCGCCACCATCGATCATCGCTTCGTCGACGGCTGGCACATCGCGCGCGCGATGAAGACGTTCCGCGCCTATCTCGACTCGCCCGAGAACTACGAGACACAGATCTGAGGCGGAGAGTCGCGTTCACAGGCCCGAGCCTTGCTCAGGGGAGGGCATGTCTCCGCTTTACGCTTGGGTTCTTGCGGCCGCCTCCACGCTCGCGCCTGGCCGCTCCCACGACCGACTGGCCGAGGCGATTACCAATCGCGTCGAGATGGAGCCCCCTTTGTTCAAGGGTGACGAGGACAAGAAGCGCACGGCGTCGTTCCTCGTCGCGGTCGCGTTCCGCGAGTCTTCGCTCCGCGCGGACGCGGTCGGCGACTTCCGCGGCGGCCGGCCCACGAGCTTCTGCGCTTTCCAAGTGCATACCTGGGATGGCAAGACGCAAGAGGGGTGGACCGGCCCGGACCTCGCGGAAGATCCGAACAAGTGCGTCACCGTCGCGATGCGGATGCTGAGGCAGTCGATGCGGATCTGCCCCGAGCACCCGCTCGCGTTCTATGCGGAGGGCCCGAGGGGCTGCACGTCGGCGCGAGGCCAGCGGATCAGCCGCGATCGACTCGCGATCGCCCAGCGCCTCGTGCGCGAGGTGCCGTTCGATCCGAACCCTGCACCGATGCCCCGTGATGACGAGCGTTCACGCTCCGAGGCTGCGCTCGGCTCGGTCGCGGCGTCACGTACGAGGCGTTTCTGCGCCCCCTGAGCGGGCGATGAACGAGACGGCTGCGTCGTGATGCGCCGGTGATCACCGCCTCTCCAGGCGGAACGTGCCGCGCTCGGTCCCAGCGCTGCGGCCGGCCTACGCGATCTCGTCGATCTCGTAGGTCTCGCCCTCGGCGGTGGTGAGGGTCGAGCCGGCGGCGGCGTTGCCTGTAAAGTGCAAAGATCCTCTCGCCGACACCTCGATGGGTGTCGTCGTGCGTGCCCTGGGGGACCGCCTCTGCATCCTGCAAAAGCCGGGCACGTCCCGCCGGTCAGGGCTTGAAGACCTCGCCGCCGCCCTCGGCCGGCTTCGTCGCCGGAGGAGCGGACGCGGGAGGGGGAAGGGGGCTCGGGCCGGACGGCGCGGCCTTCTTCTCCTCTTTCTTCTCCTCCTTCTTCTCTTCGCGGTTCCAGTGATTGGGCTTCTTGTCGCCCTCCTTCTTCTTCTCTTCCCTCTTCTCCTCCTTCTTGGGCGCGAGGGCGTCGCCCTTCGTGACGTCGAAGGTCGGCGGGGTCTTGGGGTCGCAGCCGTGCGTGAAGCCGCTGGCATCGAACTCGCTCTCGAACGCGCCGCTCTTGCTCGACTTGCCGTCGGCGCCCTTCCAGCTCGCCTCGATCTTCAGCTTGTGCTTGCCCGCGCGCGACGGTGAGCAGTAGCTGAGGAGGTAGTAGCTCTTCGTCGTCGCATCGATCTTCTGCGCGATGTTCTCGAAGGCCTTCACGACGGCCTCCTTGTTCTCGGCGCGCGCCGTGCCGGCCTTGCCCACGCGCTTCAGCTCGGACTCCTGCATCTCCGAGCCGAGGCCGATGGCGAAGATCTCGTACTTCTTCTCGTCGGTGGCCTTGTCGATCGCCTTGTCCATCTCTTCGCGCGGCAGGCGCGAGGCGCGATCGGTTCCGTCGGAGAAGACCACCAGCGTGCCGAAGCGGACCGGGTGCTCGGCACGGGCGAGCGAGCCGTCGAGCTCGGCGAGGCCCTTCACCACCGCGCCGTGCAGGTTCGTGCTGGGATCGTCGGGCTTGTAGGACTTCAGCGAGCGGACCGCGGCGCTCGCCCCGCCCTTGTCCTGGAAGGTGGCGATGGGGTGCAGTCGATCGCATCCGTCGAACGCATAGACGCCGACCTTCTGCGTCTTCTCCACCCGCTCGGTGAACGCCGCGGCGGCGTCGACGACGCTGTCCACCGCGCCCGACTCGGCGACGCTGCCGCTCATATCCACGAGCAGCATGGTGTAGTGCGAGACGGCGACCTCGGGGTTGAGGATCACCTGCTTGCTCTCGTGCTCCGAGACCGGCTGCCCGTCCTCGTAGATCTTGAACTGATCGGCCGTCAGACCGCCGACCCCCTCGCCGTCGGACGTCTGCACCTTGAAGTACGCGGCCACGTTGCTCGGGCGCGTCTGCGTGCTGCGGATCGGGGTGAGCTTCAACCCGCCGCCGCCGCAGCCGGTGGCGACAGCGAGCAACGTCACGAGGTGCCAGGGGAAACTACGCATGGCCGACAACATATCAGGCTCGCGTGGTAGTTTACCGAAGGGGGATGGGCGAAGATTTCGTGCACGAGCTCGAAGAGCGCATCCGGGTGCTCACCGCCTTCGTCGGCGGCATCGTGTTCGAGCTCGATCGCGAGGGCCGTTACCTTCGCGTATGGGCCGGCGATCCCGGCCTGCTCGTGCGCCCGGAGAGCGAGCTCCTGGGCAAGACGGTCTCCGAGGTGCTCGGTCCGGATACGGGCGACGCTTTCGTCGCCATGTTCCGCCGGGTCGCGGAGAGCGGCGAGCCGGAGACGTTCGACTTCCCGCTCACCGTGCAGGCGGGGCGGCGCGCGTTCCACGCGGAGGCGCGCCGGCACGTGCGTCCGGACGGAGCGGTGACCGTCCTCGTCTTCGCCCGCGACGTGACGAGCCAGACGGAGCTCCAGGCGAAGCTCGTCGAGGCCGAGCGCCGCGCGGCGGTCGGCACCGTCGCCGCGAGCGTCGCCGCGGAGGTGCGCCAGCCGCTGGCGTTCGCGACGACGAGCCTCGAGATCCTCGCGCGCGAGCTCGACGGCGCCGGGAGCCCGCGTGCACGCGAGGCGCTCGGGCATGCGCGCGACGCCGTGCAGCGCATCGCCTCGCTCGCGTCGAGCGTCGGGCTCGTGGCGGGCGATGGGCGGACCGAGCGACGCAGGACCGACGTGCGGCGACCGCTCGAGGCCGCGCTCGATCTGTGCGCCAGCGAGCTGCGCGATCGGACCCGCGTGACGGTGCGCGTCGACGGCAAGCTCACGGTGCAGGCCGACGAGAGCGAGCTCTGTCAGGTGCTCTCGAGCGTGATCCTCAACGCCGCGCAGGCGATGGCCCCGGCGAACGCCGCGGCGAACGAGCTCGTCATCGAGGCACGCGGCGAGGGCTCCGAGCTGCGCATCGTGGTGACCGACACCGGGATCGGGATCCCGGACGACGTCGCGCCCCGGATCTTCGATCCCTTCTTCACCACGAAGGAGCACGGCCGCGGCAACGGCCTCGGGCTCTATCACGCGCGACGTGCGATCGAGCGCGCGGGCGGGCGCATCGAGGTGTTCTCGCGTCCGGGCGCGGGGACGGCGGTGTCGATCGTCCTGCCGCTCGACGCATCGGGCGAACAGGTGCCGCGCATCGACGCCACCGTCGCGGTGCCGTCACCGCGCACGACGAGCCTGAAGCTGCTGATCGTCGACGACGAGCCGATGTTCCTGCGCTCGCTTCAGATGCTGCTTCGCGCGACCCACGACGTCACGGCCTGCAAGCTCGCGTCCGACGCGCTGGTGCTGCTCGGCGACGATCCCACCCGTTTCGACGCCGTCCTCTGCGATCTCTCGATGCCGCACATGGACGGGATCGACTTCCACCGCGAGATGGATCAGCTCGGGGTGGCGCAGCGCTTCGTGCTGATGACCGGCGGAGCGTTCAGCGCGCGCACGAACGAGTTCCTCGCGCGCTCGGGCTGCCCGCGGATCGCGAAGCCGTTCACCCGCGAGGAGCTCGAGGTCGTGCTCTCCGCCGTCGCGCCGCGACGCTGACGAGCGCGAGCGCCGCGATCGCCGCCGCGCCCGCGCCGCGCCCGCCGGGCGACGTCGCGCAGCCGCCGGCGTCCGCATCGCCGCGCGTCCGTCCGCCGGACGCGCTCTCCGGCTCCGCCGGCGCAGGCGCCGCGGCCGGCGCCGCCTCCTTCGCGTCGTCGTCCTCGTTCGCGTCGGGCATCGGCGGGGCG
>JBDHVD010000022.1:0-39927 GCA_039809525.1 Labilithrix sp.
GACGTCATCTCGAGCCCGCAGCTCGGTGACGGCGCGGTGTGGTTCGTGCGCGATCGGAAGCGCGTCTTCAAGGTGGAGCTCGGCGAGCCCGCGCCGAGCGCGACCGAGGTGTTCGGCATCGGCTACGCCGCGTGCGCGCTCGCGGTGGGCAGCGACGCCGCCTTCTGCAGCGCGGGTGCGACCCTCGAGCAGCGCGACCTCAGCGGCGGGAGCCCGAAGACGCTCTTCGAGGCGGCCAAGAGCAAGGTCGCGGCGCCGTTCGGCAGCGCCGTCTGGGCGGACGGTACGCTCTACGTCCGCGCCGACGCGCCCGACGCGAAGATGGGCTACACCATCCGCGCGATCAAGGCGACGAGCGCGGGCGTCGAGGAGCGCATCGTCGCGTGCGGCCGCGGCGCGATCGGCGCGATGGCGGTCGACGGCGACACCCTCGCGTGGACCGAATCCGGCAAGGGCGTGTTCGTCGCGCCGCGCTAAGATGCGCGCCGATGGCTGACTACGAATCGATGCGCATCGAGCGCGACGGGGCGATCGCCGAGGTCGTCCTCGTCGGTCCGGGCAAGGGCAATGCGATGGGCCCGGCGTTCTTCCGCGACCTGCCGCTCGCGTTCGCGGCGCTCGACAAGGACGACGGCGTTCGCGCGGTGATCGTCCGGGGCGACAAGGGCGTGTTCACCTACGGGCTCGATCTCCGCACGATGGCGGGCGAGCTCGTCCCTCACCTGCAGAAGGGCAACCTCGCGGCGGAGCGGACGAAGCTGCTCGATCTGATCGGCGAGCTCCAGCGCGGCTTCGAGCTCGTCGCGCGCTGCCGCAAGCCGGTCATCGCCGCGGTCGCCGGAGCGTGCATCGGCGGTGGCGTCGACCTCATCTCGGCGTGTGACGTGAGGCTCGCCTCGCGCGACGCGAAGTTCAGCGTGCGCGAGGTGAAGATCGCGATCGTGGCGGACCTCGGGACGCTCCAGCGCCTGCCGCGCATCGTCGGACAGGGCCACGCGCGCGAGCTCGCGCTCACGGGGAAGGACATCGATGCCGAGCGCGCCGCGCGGATCGGTCTCGTCAACGACGTCTACGCCGACGAGGCGGAGCTCCTCGCCGCGGCCCGGGCGATGGCGCGTGAGATCGCGGAGAACCCCCCGCTCGCGGTGCAGGGGATCAAGCAGGTGATGGGACACGGCGACGAGCGCGCCGTGCTCGAGGGCAAGCGGTTCAACGCCGTGTGGAACGCCGCGTTCCTCGCCTCGAACGATCTCGTGGAGGCGATGCAGGCCTTCATGGAGAAGCGCCCGCCGAAGTTCGACGGGACCTGATCAGCCGCAGCGCCCGGGCGCGCCGTTGACGGTGCAGACCGTCGCGCAGCAGCGGACGTCGTCGGGCTTGCAGCCGCCGTTCGCGCACGTCACCTCGCAGAGGTCGCCGGCGCAGCGGACGGTGTCCTTGCAGGCCTTGTCGCCGTCGCAGTGCACGGCGCACGACGTCGCGCTCGTGCACGTGACCTTGCCGCACGCCTCCTTGCCCGTGCAGGTCACCTGACACGGGAGGCCCTCCGGGCAGACGACGTTCCCGCACGACGCCGCTCCGGGACATGCGATCACGCAGGCGCCCTCCGCGCTGCACGTCCCGCCGGCGGCGACGCACGCGGCGGCGCAGGGGGTGGCCGGATCGGGTCCGTCGGGCTCGCTCGACGCGTCACCGCTCTGGACCTCGGGCACGCCGCCGTCCTCGACGAGCTGGACGGTCGGCGTGCTCAGGCAGCCCGCGGTGGCGATCGCCACGGCGAGCGCGAATCGTATGCGCGACATCGATCGGGATTGTGACAGCCGTTCGCCCGCGCGACGATGCGGCTCGGACCCACGCGATCGCGCGCCGTATCACTCCGGCCGAGACAACCTCTCGTCGCCCATGAGCGAGACGTACCGCTCGATCTGACGACGCGTCTCCGCGGCCGGCGCGTCGAGCGCCACGCCGATGGCGGTCGCGCGCGACCACTTCACCGTCGCGGGCTCGGACACGACCTTGCCGTCGATGGGGAGGGCGAAGCGGAGCGTGATCGACGTCCCCTCCGTGATCGTCGACCGCGTCACCACGAGGAGGCCGCCCTCCGAGACGTCCTCGCTGCGGCCGTCGACGGCGCCGATGCCGGGCACCTCGATGCGGATCGGCGTGCGATAGGGCGCGCGGACGAAGCGGCGCTGATCGGCGGCCGCCGTCTTCTGCGTGTCGGTCCCCGGCGTGGTCTCCGCAGGCTGCGCCGCGGGCTCCGGCGGAGGGCTGGTCTTCCGGTCGCGGAGCGACGCCTCGAGCAGATGGGTCGCGTCGCGCGCGCGCGGCTCGGCGGTCTCGAGCGCGAAGGCGAGGTCCTTCATCGTCGTGAACCGATCCGGACCTTCGTTCCCCGCGGCGCGCTCGAGCACGCGCGCGAGCGTCGGGCCCACGCCGGCTCCGGCGACGGCCGCGGCCACGTCCTCGCCTGCATCGCGCTTGCGCCCGACCAGCGCGAAGAACAGACACTCGCCGACCGCGCGTACGTCGGCGTCGACGTCCGTCGCCGGTCCGGGCGGAGCGGCCACCGCCGACTCCCAGTCGATCAGCTTCGCGCGCTCGGTGCCGTAGCCGTCGCGGATGACGACGACGTTGTCCGGACGGACGCCGCCGTGGGTGACGCCCGACGCGTGCGCGGTGCAGAGGCAGTCCGCGACCTGGTGGAAGACCGAGCACACGTCCCACGCGGGGAGCCGCTCGCGCGCGGCGACGAGGCCCTCGATCGTGCGGCCCTCGACGAGCTCGACGACGACGTAGGGATCGCCGAGCTCCGTCTCGCCCGCATCGCGCAGATCGACCGCCGTGGGGTGGTGCACGAGCGCGAGCGCGGCCTGCTCGCGGCGGACCGCCTCCGCGTCGCTCTCGTCGTCGGTCGCGCGCACGCCGATCTTGAGCACCGAGCGCCGCCGCGTCCGCGCGTGGCGGACCTCCCAGCGCGAGCCGTGCACCTTGCCGCCGATGTCGCGCAGCAGCTCGTAGCGATCCTCGATCAGCGCGCCCTTCTCGTACGACGAGCGCTTCCACCGCTTGACCGCGCCCTCGAGCAGCGGCGCGAGCTGCTTGCCGTCGACGTCGTCGCTCCACACCACGAGGACCGCATCGATGTCGAGCGCGAGCCGGTTCAACGTGGCGCGGTCGAAGGCGTACACGTCCTCGGTGACGACGACCGCGCACGGCCGGTGCTCCTCGAGCGCCGCGGCCGCGTCGACGAGCTTCGCGTCGAAGACCTCCGCGCCCAGCGACGTCGCCGCCTGCCGGCACTGCTCGAGGAAGCGCTCCGGCGCATTGAGCGTGATCACCTTCGGCGTGCGCATGATGGTCACCGTCGGCTTCTCGGAAGACGCGGGGACGAGCTCGACGTCCTCGATCGCTTCCTCCGACGGCGGCGGCTCTGGTGCCTTCGCCACGGACGGAGCGGCATCCGGAAGCGTGGCGCGCGACGCGGGCGGCGCGGGCTTCGGGAGGACCGGCTTCGCCTCGCCGATGCCGTAGAACTTCGCGAGCGCGGCGGCGACCTCCGAGGTGACGGCCACCATCGGCCGGACCTTCATCGCGGCCGCGAACGCGCACTCGGCGAGCGCGTCCTCGTCCGTCGGATCGTCGGTCGCGACGTACAGCGTCTTCACGCCCCGCGTGGTGCGCAGGTACACGGGGACCACGTGGAACTCCTCGGCGACGGCCTTCGGGACGAGCCCGATGACGCTCGGCGGGATCTCGACCCGCGCGAGCGAGACCCACGGACAGCTCAGTTGCTGCGAGAGGACCTGCGCGAGCTGATCGGGGCGCACCAGCTTCTTCTCGACGAGCAGCTCGCCGAGGCGGCGCTTGTCGGTCTTCTGCGCGGTCAGGACCTCGTCGAGCGCCTTCTGCGTGAGGACGCCGACGTCGAGGAGGAGCCGGCCGAGGGGCGGCGCGCGCAACATGGGTCCACCATGTTACGCGGAATATCTACTTCCCGAGCTTGAGATCCACCGTCTTGTTCGCGCCCTCGGCGAGGTCGATCTCCTGCGGGGCGGCCTTCGTCCCGCTCGCCTCGGCCGAGACCTTGTACTTGCCGGGGTTGACCGGCCGCGCGATGCCGACGAGCTCGTTCGGCATCGGGCTGCCGTTCACGAGGACCAGGAGCCCCTTGAGCGACGAGGGCGCCGGCGTGACCTGGACGCGGAGCGTGGGGATTCGCGGCTTGATCGCGGGCAGCTCCTTCTTCCCTTCTTCCTGCGCCTGCCGGAACGCCTCGGGCGCGTCCTTCGCGATCGCCAGACGGGTGAGCGTCTCGTAGTGCTCGTGCGCCTCGACGAGCTTGCCCGTCGCCGCCTCGCACTGCGCGATGCGGAGCAGGTGCGTCGGCGCGGAGTACATCTTCTCGGCGACCTGGAACTTCGGCAGCGCCGCGGCGCAGTCGTTCTTGTTCTGGAGCTCGACGCCTTCGATGTACGCGGCGCGGGCCGTCGCCTTGCGCTCGGACTCGCTGAGCGACGCGGTGGCGTCGGGCGTCGTCGACGTGGGCGCCGGGGTGGCCGTCGCGACTCCCGGCGGGCCGCCGCTCGCAGACGGCGCGGGGCCGCCGGTCGCGGGCTCGAGCTTCGCGTTGTAGGTCGGCGCGACGTCGGTCCACGCCCCGGTGATCGCGTCGAGCAGGAGCGGGATGCAGAGCGCGACGGGGATCACGCAGGTGGTGATGTCGAGCGCGAGCCACCCGCCGTTCATCTTCTTCTTCACCAGGCCGCGGTGCTCGGCGTACCCCGCCTTGTTGACGACGACCGCGCTGGTCGTCGATCGCTCGACCTCGAAGTCCGCCGGCGTCGGCTTCTCCGCGGCCTGCTCGACGCGCGCCTGCGCGCCGGTCGGCTCGGACTCGACGTGGACCTTCACCTTGCTGGGGCGGAACACGGTCGCGCAGCCGGTGCTCGCGGTGAGGGCAACGGCGACAAGAAGCATCCGGGTGAAGGGAAGACGCATCGCAGCGCGACGGTATCGCGGACGTGCCGCGCGCGTCCACATCACGGGCGAACCCGTGTACGACCGGGGTCATGGCGATGAACTGGATCAAGGGTCTCGTGGCTCCGCCGGCGTTCGGCGCTCCGCAGCAGCCGCAGCAGGGCGGAGCGCCCTGGGCCGCCGACGCTCCGCCGATCGGCGGGATGCAGTCGCCCGCTCCGCCGGTGCCCGGCGCGATGGAGTGGTCCGTGGGGACGCGCACGCAGGGCGCCGCGCAGCCCGTGAGCGCGGGCGCGACGGGCCCGGCGACCGACGCACGGCTCGCTCAGCTCCAGCACGACGTCGAGTCGCTCGCGCTCTTCGCGCGCACCCTCCTCACGATGCTCGAGGAGGCGAAGGTGGTGACGCGCGAGCAGTTCGAGGCGACGAAGCAGCGCCTCGACATGCTCGACGGCAAGCTCGACGATCGCTGATCAGCGCGCACGCAGGAAGTCGAACGCCTCGTCGAACACCCGCTCGCCGTCGCCGAGGTTGCCGTGCGTGCAGCCGGGCATCTCGACGTAGGTGCTCGGCACGCCCGTGCGCGCGAGCTTCCTCGACGCGTCGCGCATGCGCGCGGGGACGTCGCGCGCGCACGACATCATCACCACCGCGCGTGCACGCGCGAAGCTCGCCGGCGCCGGATCGGTCGGCGCGCCGATCACCACGAGGCGGCGATAGCGGGCGGGCCACCGCGCGGCGAGCTGCTCGCCGAGCGCGGCGCCCTGCGAGTAGCCGACGAGGGTGATGCCCTCGTCGGGGATCGGGAGGGCGCCGGCGGCCGCGAGGGCTCGCTCGATGCGCGCGTTCAGCTTGCTCGCGTCCCAGGAGAACGTGCGGAAGGCCGCGTTGCCTCCACACGCGACGTCGCCCTCGATCCCGACGACGCCGCCCTGACGCCGGGCCGCCTCGGGGAAGCCCTGGAGATACGCGTTCGCGTTCGAGCAGACGCCGGGCACGAACACCGTCAGCGGCGCGCGCCCGTCGAGCGCACGCACGATCGACGCCTCACGGTCGCCGGGCACGTCGAAGCGCTCGACGGTGGCGGGCGGTGGAGGCGTCGCGCGTGCGACGGCGCTCGTCGTCGCCATCGCCGTCACCGTGGCGGGAAGAGCGGGAGGAGGAGGTGCGCTCGCGCGCTCCGGCGGCCGGCGGCAGCCGCCGAGCGCGAGCACGAGGAGCGGGATGACGACCAGGGAGAACCGCGCCGAGCCCATCTTGGACCGATCGTCGCCGACGCTCGACGGACTGTGACGCGCGCTCTGCGTTCGATGCCGCGCGAGTCGCGCAACGTCGTGCGCAAGTCGGTTGCGTGTATTCTGCAAAGTTGGCGGAATGCACTCGATCGCGTTGCGCGCCGAGGTCTCGATGCTACACACCGCGCCTCACGTCACAGGGACGTGGAGCGGGATGGAGGGTCCTGGATGGGTCTCGTGAAGTCGGGTCTGGTGACCCTGGCGGCAGTCGGCTTGTTCGGGCTCGTCTCGGTGGCGGGCTGCAGCGCGGATGGAAGCTCGGACGACGTCGGTGGGTCGACGGAGACGGAGCCCACGGAGGGGACCGCGCAGCTCCCGCCCTCGAGCGGGGGCAGCAGCAGCAGCGGCGGCGAGAGCTCCGACGCCGGCAAGACCGACGGCGGCAAGAAGGACGCGGGCGCCGATGCCGGGCCGCCTCCGCCGACGCCGGGGACGCCGTGCACGAAGGTCGACGAGATCAAGAAGAAGAAGTGTGGCGCGTGCGGTGAGCAGTCGACGATCTGTGTCGGCTCGCCCGACGGCGGTGCGCCGGCGTGGTCCGAGTACTCGCCGTGCGCCGGCGAGATCGCGGGCGGCTGCATCCCGGGCACCCAGGAGAACGAAGCGTGCGGCAACTGCGGGACGCGCGTGCGGACCTGCTCGCAGTACTGCTCGTGGAGCACCGGCACGTGCACCGGGCAGCCGGCGAACGCGTGCACGCCGGGCGGCGTCGATCTCTCGAACGCGGGCTGCGGCGCCGACCAGTACCGGCAGCGCACCTGCTCGGCGGCGTGCGCGTACGACAACTTCTCGGCATGCATGAGCGCGCCGACGACGATCGAGGTGCCGCCGACGGCGTCGGGCGTGAACTACACGTTCGCGACGCTCTCGGCCTCGCAGACCGCGGGACGCATCGGCGGGACGTGCCCGAACGCGACCATCAGCACCACGGTGACGTCGCCGTACCTCCATCTCACGGTCCACAACGGCAACGCGAAGGACGCGGTGGTCACCATCTTCTCCTCGCAGGCGCCGAACGGCAGCGTCGTGAAGACGGTGCTCGCGGCCTACGCCACGACGCCGGCGAACGACGCGCAGCGCAAGGCCTGCGTGAAGGGGACGAACAGCTTCGGCGATACCACGCTGACCGGGAGCAGTGACTTCGCGTCGCTCCATGGCTCGAACGCGGTGACCGTCCCGGCCGGCGGGAGCGTCGTCGTCCACCTCGCCGGAGAGCTCGCGACGTCGGTCGGCACGGTGAAGGTGAGCGTGCGGACGGACAAGCTCCTGTGAGGTCGCGATCCGCCACACTCCGGAGATCGTGACTCTCGATTCACGACCCGTGGCATGACGCGGTGATGCCAAAGCGCCGCGCGGTGGTCTGCGTCTTGCTCGTGCGCGGAGCCCCATGCCGACGCCGCCCTCTTCTCCCGCCGCTTCACCGGTCGCACTCGCCGTCCGCCTCGACGCGCAGCTCGTCACCGCGGTCGCTCATCAGCTCGGCGGGCGCGTCGCCGTTGCGTCCGTCCCGCACGTCGCCGCGGCGTGCCAGGCGATGGCGAAGCAGCGCGTCGGCGTGGTCCTCGCGAGCAGCTCGCTGCCGTTCTGGGACCGGCACGTCCTCGTCGATCGCACGTCGCGCGACGACGTGAAGCTCTGCTTCGTGCCGGCGGACGCCGATGCGTCGGGCGTCGTCGACATGCTCGCCTTCTCGCGCCCGCGGCGCTGAGCGGTCGAGCCTGAAGGAGCCCGCGCGGCGCGCTAGACGAAGCGGCGGTGCCGCTCGCCGTCCGTCCACCCGTCGCTCCGATGCTCGCGAAGCTCGCGCGCGAGCTGCCGCGCGCGGGCCATCGCTACGAGCCGAAGTGGGACGGCTTTCGTGCGCTCGTCTTCCGCGACGGAGACGAGGTCGACGTCCGGAGCCGGAACGACAAGAAGCTCGGGCGCTACTTCCCCGAGGTGGTGGAGGTCGTGCGCGGCCTGCCGTGCCGCGACGTGGTGCTCGACGGCGAGATCGTGGTCGTCTCCGGCGGCGCGCTCGACTTCGCGGCGCTCATGGGGCGCCTCCATCCGGCCGCCTCGCGCGTGGAGAAGCTGCGCCGCGAGAGCCCGGCGGCGCTCGTCGCCTTCGATCTGCTCGCGCTCGACGGCGTCGATCTCCGCGGGCGGCCCTTCGCCGAGCGGCGCGCGCGGCTCGAGGAGCTCTTCCGCGACGCGCCGAGCGATCTCTTCGTGACGCCGGCCACGGGCGACCGCGCGGTCGCCGAGACGTGGCTCCGGACGTTCACCGGCGGCGGCATCGACGGCGTCGTGGCGAAGGATCCGAACGCGGCCTACGTCGCCGGCCAGCGGCGCATGATCAAGGTGAAGCGCGTGCGCACCGCCGACTGCGTGGTCGCGGGCATCCGCCTCGCATCGGCGGATCCGCCGGCGATCGGCTCGCTGCTCCTCGGCCTGTACGACGAGCAGGGAGCGCTGATCCACCTCGGCGTCGCCAGCCAGCTCACGCGCGAGCGGCGCGCGTCGCTCGTCAACGAGCTCGCGCCGCTCGTCACGCGGATCGAAGGACACCCGTGGGAGCGGGGCTTCGGGCTCGAGCACAGCCCGCTCGGCCGCCTCTCCGGATCGGCGGGGCGCTGGTCGCCCGACGAGATGGAGCGCGACTGGATTCCGCTCCTGCCCACGCGCGTGTGCGAGGTCGCCTACGATCTCGTCGACGGCCGGCGCCTCCGCTTCCCCGCGCGGTTCGTCCGCTGGCGCGACGATCGCGAGCCGTCCTCGTGCACCTTCGAGCAGATCGAGGAGGCCACCCCCGATCTGCGTCCGTTCCTCGGCGGCGCGCCGTGAGCGATCTCGGCGCGCGCGAGAGGGTGGTCGACGGACGCGTGATCGTGATCACCAACCCCGATCGCGTGCTGTATCCGCAGACCGGCTTCACCAAGGCCGATCTCGCGGACTACTGGCTCGCGGTCGCCGGCGTCATCCTCCCGCATCTCGGCGATCGTCCGCTGACGCTGGGACGGTTCCCCTCCGGCGTCGACGGACGCGGGTTCGCGCAGACCGAGGTGCCCGGGCGGCCGGAGTGGCTGCCCACCCTGGAGCTCGCGCTGAGGAAGGGTCCGCACAAGCGCTTCACCCTCGTGCGCGAGCGCGCCGCGCTCGTCTGGCTCGCGCAGATGGGCACCATCGAGATCCACGCCTTCCCCGGGCTGCCGCACGATCTCGAACGCACGAGCAGCGTGCTCTTCGACCTCGATCCGAAGCCCGGCGCCGATCTCGTCACCGTCGCCGAGGTCGCGCTCGCCCTGCGCGAGCACCTCGCCCAGCGCGACCTCGCCGCGCGTGTGAAGACGTCGGGCTCGCGCGGCCTGCACGTGACCGCGGAGGTGCCCGAGCCGATCGCGATGCGCGAGGCCCGCGCGATCGCCGAGCACGCGGCGACCGCGCTCGAGCGCGAGCTCTCGGCGGCGAGCGTGACGCTCGATGCGCGGCAGAACTCGCCTCGCCTGACGACGGTGGTGCCGTACTCGCTCCGCTCGACGTCGCGGCCGCTCGTCTCGACGCCGGTGAGCTGGGACGAGATCGCGAGCGCCGTCCGGACGCGCGACCCCTCGCGGCTCGTGTTCTCCGCCGGCGATGTCGTGCGTCGTGTCGCGAGAGCCGATACGATCGCCGGTCGATGAGCTCGCGCGAGATCGCCCGTGACGTCCTGCTCGAGGCCCTCGGGTCGAGCGCGACGCCGTTCGTACCGGTGCCCTGGGTCGACGACTGGATCGTGGCGCGCCTCCTTCGTCGCATCGCGAAGAAGGTGCTCGTGCGCCATGGGCTCGAGGCAGACAAGCCGACGGTGAAGGCGCTGGCCGACGGCTTCCTCGGAGCAGGGCAGGAGCCGCTCGCGACGCGCGCCGCCGTCGGGGCGGTGCGCTTCGTCGTGCGCAAGGTGGCCGTGGTGCTGGACGTGAAGAAGAGCCACGACGTCTTCGGCGAGGCGATCGCGTTCGCCCTCGCGCTCGACGCCGCGGTCCTCGGCGGAGCGCTGCGGACGGCGAGCCCGTACGAGGTCGGTCACCTGATCCATCGCGCGGTTTCCGCCACCGGCTCCGCCGCGCTGGAGGGGCTCGCGGGCGCGGTGCGGAGCGCGTTCGAGCGCCAGGGCTCCGCGCACGATCGCGCGTCGAACCAGACGCGTGCGGAGCGGGTCGCCGAGGCGGTCGGCGCGCAGATCGACGATGCGTACGCGCGGCTGCGATCGTCTGTGCAGCACGAGCTTGCGAGCTGGGGACGCTGAGGTCTACGGCGACGGCACCGGCGCGGGCCACGACGCGCCGCCGTTTGCGCCGGGGGCGGTCGCGCGCTTGGCGACGGCGGCCGATCCGGCGGGCACGTCGAGTGGGCGCCCGGCGTACTGTTCGAACTCGTAGCGGTCGTGCGACGAGACGACCGCCACCTCGGTGCCGTGCTCACGCACGAGCGCCCGGAGCCTTCGCTGGTTCCGCAGCCGCGCGCTTCGGTCCTTCTCCATCATCGTCTGGTAGAGGCGCAGCCCGGGCGTGCAGCGCGGCCGCTCGAGGTCCATCTCGCGGTGGTAGAAGTACGCGTCGCCCGCGAGCAGCAGCCAGCCCTCGTCGCGCCGAACCGCCACGCCGGCGTGCCCGAACGTGTGGCCGACCAGCGGCACGAGCGCGACGTCCGAGGTGATGCCGTCGAGGGCACGCACGCGCCCGAAGCCGAACCACGCGTCGCCCGTGCCGACCTCGTACGTGCGCCATGACGCCGAGGTCGACCACTGCTCGGGGCGATAGCGCATGCGGTCGAGCGTCGTCCGGCGGGCCATCGCCGCCTGCCGCTCGGCCGCGAGCATGTGGACGGTGGCATGCGGGAAGTCGTCGAGCCCGCCCGCGTGATCGAAGTCGAGATGCGTGAGCACGATGTGCCGGACGTCGCGAGCGTCGAAGCCCAGCGCCTCGATCTGACGGATGGCGGTCATCTCCTCGCGCAGCTCGGGCGCGAGGAGCGCGAGGAAGAACGGGCTCAGCCGCGACCGCGGAGCGGCCACGTCGCGGAGACCGTATCCCGTGTCGACGAGGATCAGGTTGCGTCCGTCCTCGACGAGGAGGCAGTGACACGCGAGCCGTCCGCGGAGCGATTGGCTACGCCCATCCATGAGGAGCCCGCCGAGGGCGCACGAGGTCACGCAGTCGAGGTGGTGGATTCGCATCCGCCGCGAGGAAGCATGTTGCACACCACGTGCGCGGCCGCGAGGCCAGGCCCCGCTTGCGCGCGCGCGTCCGATGGGCGAGCTTTCGTCGGGTGAACGAGACCGGAGAGTTCTCCACGCTGCTCCGCGAAGGGCCGCCGTCCCGCGGCCCGGACGCCGCGTTCCTGCTCTCGGTCGTCGAGGGGCCTGATCGCGGCGCCACGCTGCTCGTCGAGCCGTCGCTCCCGTCCCGCGTCTTCGTCGGTACGAGCTCCTCGTGCGAGCTCCGGCTCGGCGATCGCGAGGTCGCGCGTCGCCATCTCGCGGTCGAGCCCAGCGGGCAGCGGCTGCGGGTCGCCGATCTCGGTTCGGCGAGCGGCACGAGCGCCGACGGCGTCCTCCTCGTCGAGGGGTTCCTCCGCGGCGGCGAGCTGCTGCGCATCGGCCGGACCGCGATCGCCGTCGAGCGGCGCGAGCCCTCGTCGAGCGCCGACGCGAGCTGGCGCGAGCGCTTCGGCCGGACCATCGGCGCGAGCCCGGAGATGCAGCGCCTCTATCCGCTGTGCGAGCGCTTCGCGGCGTCCGACGTGCCCGTCGTCGTCGAGGGCGAGAGCGGCACCGGCAAGGAGGTCCTCGCCGAGGCGCTGCACGAGCAGGGCCCCCGGGCGGAGGCGGCGTTCGTGGTGCTCGACGCGGCGACGCACGCGATCGAGGCGGCCTTCGAGGAGGCGCACCGGGGGACGTTGCTCGTCGACGAGATCGGCGATCTCGATCCGTCGCTGCAGCTCCGCGTGCTCCGCGCGATCGAGCGCTCGCCGGCCGTACGCGTTCTGGTCGCGTCGCGCCGCGACCTCGATCGCCTCGTCGAGACGGGACGCCTGCGGGAGGACCTCTTCGAGCGCGTGAACGTCGCGCGGCTCGAGCTGCCGCCGCTGCGGCGCCGGACGGGCGACGTCCGCCGCCTCGCGCTCCACTTCGCGCGCGCGATCGGAGGACCGGCCGCCACGCTGCCGCCCGAGCTGGTCGCGCACTGGGAGACCGATCCCTGGGCGGGCAACGTGCGCGCGCTACGGGACGCGGTCGCGCACTGGCTCGCGCTCGCCGATCTGGCCGTCGAGTCGAGCGCGCCGGCGCCCGATGACCTGCCGTTCGTGCAGGCGCGCGAGAAGGTCGTCTCCGAGCTCGAGCTCCGTCACGCCGAGCGCGCGCTCGTGGAGCACGGCGGCGACGTCGCACGCGCCGCCGACGCGTCCGGGCTCGCGCGGCGCGTGCTCGAGCGCGTCAGGGCGCGACGAGCTCGATCGTCAGCGTGAACGGCGTGACCGCCGGCGGCGCGCTCTTGTCGGTGGTCTTGTTCTCCAGCGTCGCCTTCAGCGTCTGGCCCGCCTTCAGCGACGGATCGTTCAGCTTCCACACGAAGCCGGCGGCGGGCGTCGACGGCCCCGCGAAGCCCGGGATCGTCTCCTCCTTCGCCTTGCCGAGCGGCTTGGGGGACTCCTTCACCGTCCACGAGGTGCCTGCCCACTTCGGCAGGTAGAGCGTCACCGTCCCGCCGATCTGCGCCTTGACCGTCTTCGCCGGCTCGGTCTTCGGGTCCTTCACCGCGACGTTGGGATCCTTCGTCGAGACCGGCGTCTCGGCGGCCGCCGAAGCCGACGGTGCGGGCGCCGACGACGCTGCGGGCGGAGGCGCAGCCTCGGTGACGGCCGGCGTCGCGGACGGCGCGGCCGAGCTCGCGGTCTTCTCCGGTTCCTTCTTCTCGTCGCAGGCGGCGAGGAGCACGAGCATCGAGGCGGCGACGGCGGCGGTCTTCGTCATGGGGACCGCAGCGTAGACGATCCGCGGCCCACGGTGGGTTTGCGCTCGATCTTCCTCCCGTGAGATAGACGGGGCATGCGCACGCTCCCGGTCCTCGGCCTCCTCCTCGTGTCTGTCTCGTCGTGCGGCGGCTCCACGCCTCCGCCGGAGAATGCGACCGCCGCGAAGCCCGCGTCGACGTCTCCGGGCGACGCCGGCGCCGCTCCGGCCGACGACGCCGCGCACAAGGCGGCCGCGATGGAGAAGATGACCGCGGAGGAGGCGAAGTCCGGCACCTGCGATCCGGCGAACCAGGCGGCGATCGAGAAGCTCCTCGCCGAGGTCGAGGCGGGGATGAAGACGAAGAACGACGAGGAGGGCAAGCCGCTCGGCATGCAGACCGTCGGCAAGAAGGTCCTCGCGCTCGGGCCGAACGCCAAGTCCTTCGAGATGAGCGTGACCGGGCGCGGCACCGAGGTGCACGTCATGGCCTACGGAGCGAAGGAGGTGTCGATGGACGTGCTCGTCGGAACGGCGGCTGCGACGACCATGCGTTCGCCCTACCAGCGGACCGCCGCCAAGGAGCTCGTCCTCGACGTGGCGAACGTGGGAAAGATCACCGACGTGCAGAGCGACAGCCGGCAGGTCACGATGAAGCCGGGGCAGCCGCTCGTGGTGAAGGTCACGGGGCAGGGCTGCGCGGGCATCATCTCGTTCTTGAAACCGTGAAAGGAGCGCGATGCGCGTCCACCTGATCGCTCCGTCGAACGAGGACTCCACCTACATCAAGCCGCTGTGGGTCGGGTCGCTCGCGGCGCACACGCCGGAGGACGTCGAGGTCACGTTCCGGGACGACGGCCTCGAGCCGATCGATCTCGAGCGCGAGTCGGACGCGCCGGAGCTCGTCGGGATCAGCGTGAGCTCGAAGACCGCGGCCCGCGCGTACGCCATCGCCGATGCGTACCGGAAGCGCGGGAGCAAGGTGGTGCTCGGCGGCATCCACGTGACCGCGCTCCCGCACGAGGGCCTCGAGCACGCCGACGCCGTGCTGGCGGGCGAGGCCGAAGGGCTCTGGGAGAAGGTCGTCGAGGACGCGAAGGCGGGGAAGCTGGGTCGCTCGACGTCGCTCAACTCACGTGGAATCTACAAGCATCTCGAATGGCCGTCGCTCGAGAACCTGCCGCGCCCGCGACGCGATCTGACGAAGTCGGTGAAGTACGTCCCCTTCGACGTCGTGCAGACCACGCGCGGGTGCCCGTTCCCGTGCGAGTTCTGCAGCGTCTCGACCTACAACGGGACGACGTTCCGCTTCCGACCCGTGCCCGAGGTGCTCGCGGAGCTCGAGGAGGTCGGCCCGCGCGTGCTGTTCGGCGACGACAACGTGATGATCCACACCAAGTACAGCCGCGAGCTGTTCGAGGCGATGGTGCCGCTCGGCAAGAACTGGGTGGCGCAGGCGTCGCTCGCGGCGCTGCATCGCGTGGAGAACATCGAGGTGATGGCGCGCGCCGGGTGCAAGGCGCTGTTCATCGGGTTCGAGTCGGTCGACGTCGAGACCGTTCGTCACGCGGGAAAGAAGCAGAACAAGCCCGGCAGGTACCGCGAGATCGTGAAGATGCTGTCGGACCACGGCATCGCGGTATGGGGGAGCTTCGTGTTCGGGCTCGACGACGACACGAAGGACGCGTTCGACCGCACGGTGGAGTTCTGCATCGACGCGAAGATCACGATGGCGCTCTTCGCGCTGCTCACGCCCTATCCGGGGACGCGGCTCTACAAGCGGCTGATCGAGGAGAAGCGGCTCACGCGCGACAGGTGGTGGCTCTCGCAGGACCACGACACCGACGCGCCGTTCTACGAGCCGAAGCAGCTGACGCGCGACGAGCTCCGGCGCGGATGGATCCGCGCATGGCGATCGATGTACTCGTACCCGTCGATCCTGAAGCGGTACGACTTCGGTCTCGATCACTCGTGGATCCAGAACGTCGCGTACTGGCCGCTCAACATGCTGATGCACGAGCTGGCGGAGCGGAAGATCGCGAAAGGCGATCGCAGCTTCCGCAAGCACCGGGCCATCGATCTGCCGTTCGGCCTCTGAACGGTACCAGGTACGGAGCACACCGGCCTACCGGGCAATTCCGAGCAAAGCGACGAAATCGTCGGCGTGGGGCTTGAAGTCGCGCGGAGTTCTGGAAACCTCTCTGTCGTGGGTCTGGCGTTCCTCGTCGTCGAAGATCATCCACTCGCAGGCGTGAGCCTCCTCCGCGCGCTGGCCCGGCACGGGCACGCGGAGCTCGTCGAAACCCGTGCCGAGGCGATCGCACGCATCGCCGACGGCGGGTTCGACGGCGTCGTCACCGACGTCGGTCTGCCCGACGGCTCCGGCTTCGACGTCGTCCGCGAGGTCCGTCGCCTCGCGCCGCGGGTGCCCGTGCTCATCCTCTCGGGCGAGGTCGACAACGCGCGCCTGCGCGAAGCCGACGAGCAAGACGCGGCGTATCTCCTCAAGCCCCCGGCGCTGTCCGACCTCGATCGCTTCGTCGAGCGGGTGCGGGAGGCGGCGACGCCGGTCGATGCGCGCGTCGACGGTGTCGTCGATCGCTGGGCCGAGCGCTACGAGCTCTCTCCGGCCGAGACGGAGATCCTCCGCATCGCGGCGCACGGCACGCGGCGCTCGGCGCTGCCCGAGAAGCGAGCGGTCGCCCCGAGCACGGTGAAGAAGCAGGTGCAGTGCCTGCTCGCGAAGACGGGCGACGACTCCCTCCAGGGCTGCGTCAGCCGGCTCTTGCGCGAGACGTTGCACAACACCTGACCGCCTCGAGGCTGGCCTCGTGGTTGCACGAGGGGCGGCGTGCGCCGCTCGCTCCTCGCCCTCGTCGCCGTGTTCGCGCTCGGATGCTCGAGCCCGTCCGAGGCTCCAGAGACGAGCGATCCCGGCGTCGTCGAGCCGGCGCAGGCGCCCGGGCCGTCCGCGCCACCGCCACCGCCCGCGCCGGCGGAGGATCCGGAGGCGGTGCCCCCCGCCGATCCACCGGATCCGAAGGCGCCGGCCACGCTCCGCATCATGAGCTTCAACATCAAGAACGGCGAGGTCGCCGGTCACGACCTGGCGAAGCTGACCGCGCCGCTGCTCCCGTCGAACCCGGACGTCCTCGCGCTCCAGGAGGTCGACGAGGGGACGAAGCGCAGCCTGGGCCTGAAGGAGGCCCAGGAGATCGCGAAGCACATGAACATGCCGTACTCGTTCTTCGGCAAGAACTTCGACTTCGACGGCGGAGCCTACGGCGTCGCGATCGTGTCGAAGCTCCCGCTGACGAACGCCCACGTCGTCCGGCTCGACGATCACACGACGCGCGGCAACGGGATCGAGCCGCGCATCGCGGTGTCCGCGGACATCACCTGGGGCAAGAAGAGGATCACCGTCGTCTCGGTGCACGCGAGCCTCGTCGCGGGAGAGCGTGCGGGCAACGCGGCGCGCATCCTGAACGACCTCGGGCCGAAGGCCGCGACGGCGATCGTCATGGGCGACATGAACGAGAACCCCGGCGAGGCGATCGGCGACGCGCTGACGGGCGCCGGCTTCGTCGACGCGTTCCACGAGAAGCACCCGACGTCGCTCGGGTTCACCATCCCCGCGACGCCGTTCCCGACGCGGCGGATCGACTTCCTCTACAAGGGCAGCGCGTACGGGCCCACGATGCACGCGTGGGTGCCGGCGGTGACGACGTCGGATCACCGTCCGGTGGCCGCCGTCGTCACGCTGCCGAAGTGAGGCCCGCTCAGGGCGCGAGGATGCGTCCCGGCGCGCCGTTCTTGCCCGCCGTCGTGTGACACGAGTTGCAGTCGCCGGACGTGACCGAGCCGACCATCGCACGCGTCTTCGTCCCGTCGGTGATCCGCGCCTTGAACGGGGCGCGCGGGTTCATCTGACGGAGGGAGAAGTTGCCGACCGAGTTGACCGGCAGGTTGTACGTCCGGCCGTCGGCGGCGGTGATGATCACGGTGAGCTGCGGAGGCGGGCCCTTGCCGTTGCAGTCGTCGACCTCGTTGAGCACCGAGTACACCGTGCCGGCGACGCGCAGGTTCGGACCGCCCATCTGCTGGTGACACGCGTTGCACGCCATGCCGGGGTGCATGCTCGCCGAGCCGTCGTTGCCCTTCGTCCAGTACGTGCCGCTCGTGCAGACCTTGCCGCCGTCGCCGGCATCGCCGAGCGGGCCGGCGTCCGTCCCGCCGCCGTCACCGGCGCCTCCGTCGGGCGGCGCATCGGTGCACGCCTTCGCTTCCTTCGGCGTCCCCGCCTTCACCCAGTCCTCGAAGATCTGGATCTCGTCCGGCTCCGCGGCGACCGCAGGAGCGGGCGGCATGCGGAGCTTGGGATCGGTCGCCTTCATGCGGATGAGCGCGAGCTCGGCGACGGTCTTCGTCGGATCGGCGTTCGCCTTCGCCATCAGGTCCGAGTAGGTCAGCATCGCGCGTTGCGTCTTGCCGTCGTGGCAAGCGATGCAGCGGTTCTCGAGGACCGCTTGCACGTCGCACGGAAGCCCCGTGTTCGCGCCGGTGCCCGCAGGCCCCTCGCTCGTCGACCCGTCGGTCTGCGGGAGCGTGACCGCTCCGTCGTCGGCGCCTCCGTCGGTGACGACGACGGCCTCGTCTTCGCTCGATGACGAGCACGCGATCGCCGTCCCGAAGGCGAGCGCGATCGATCCCAGCAAGAATGCATTTCGCATCTCGGGCGAGTCCTCCTCCTCTCCACCGTTGCCTAGATTTCGTCCCCGCGCCACGTCGATCGACACGCCGTGCGCGCGCGCCACACGTCGGCACGCGTGGCCGCCGCCGCGACGATCGAGCAGAGCATATCTTTCTTCGGAGAGCGCGTTTTGCCCTGGAAACTCCGGTGACCACGTGCTTCAGCTGGGCATCAATCGCGGCGGCGCGCTGCTTGCTTCGATCCTCGATCGATGAAGTCTGCATCCTTCGTGGCGTGCCTCGCGATCGTCGCCGGATGCAACGTCGTCGAGAACCCCTCGCCCGCGGAGGACTGCGCGCGCTCGCCGGAGCATGCGTCGCGCGTCGAGACCTTCCTCGTCGTCGGCCATCGTGGAGCGGCGGCGAAGGAGGTCGAGAACACGATCCCGTCGATGGAGCGCGCGCTCGCCGACGGCGCGAACGCCGTCGAGATCGATCTGTCGCTCACGAAGGACGGCGTCGTCATCCTCTGGCACGACTGGGATCCCGACGACGCGATCGCGCTCGGCCGGCAGAGCGGCTCGGAGGCCAACCAGCACGCGCGTCCGCGCGTTCCCCCGGAGGGCGATCCGTTCCGGCGTCCGATCGACGAGCTCACGCTCGAGGAGGTGCGCCAGCACTTCGGCTACACGGTCGACGATCGACCCGCGCCGGTGGAGATCCCCACGCTCGACACGTTCCTCGAGTGGGCGAGCACGAAGAGCGAGCTCGCGTACGTCCTCTTCGACATCAAGATCCCGGAAGGCCGCGCCGATCGCGCCGACGTGATGATCCCGAAGGTGCGCGAGGCGGTGGCGGCCAAGGCGCCCGCGCTCCGTTACGTGCTGCTCGTGGCGCACGGCTCGGTCTACGACCGCGCGTCGCCGCTCGTCCCCGACGACGCCATCTCGTACGACGTCGATCCGGGCGTCATCGCCGTGGACGACGCCGAGTGCAGCGACTCGTCGTCCGAGCGCGCCGTCGACCGCGGGCGCGGTTACGCCTCGACGGTGGCGCCGATGGGGGTCGGGCCCGAGGCATGGTCGACGCTGCAGACGCTCGTGACGTGCGATCTCGACGCGCGCGATCGGACCAATCCGCCGGTCGCTCCGAAGAAGGTGTTCGTCGCCACGATCGACGACCGCGAGCAGGCCGAGTGCCTGATCGACATGGGCGTCGACGGGATCCTCTCCGACGACCCCGGGAGCCTCCGCCGGATCGCCGACGACAAGCGCGGCTTCAGCCGCTGAACAGGCCGGCGCTCTCGAGCCGTCCGTCGCGCACGTCGTAGAGGCGAACGCGCGGCCCTTCGACGTCGTCGGCGACGCCGGGCGCGCCGAAGATGCGCGGCCGGTCGACCACCCGGTGGAAATGGCCGTGGAGCAGGTGCAGGTTCGGATGGCGCCGGAGCAGCTCGTCCACGAGCTCGCTCCCGCGCAGCGAGTCGACGAAGCGGTACGCGGCGGTGTCGTGCTTGGGGAACGGCGGATGATGCAGCACGAGGACGATCGCCTTCGCGGCGAGCGCCGGATCGGCGAGCAGGACGTCGACCGCGCGCGCCACGTCCTTGCCGAGCTCGCCGCCCGACCAGACGACCGACTGGTAGCGCGACACGTCGATCGGCACGAAGGCGACGGGCCCGCGATCGACGAGGCGGACCTCGCCGGGACGCGCGCTCGTCTTCTCCCACTCGGCGAGCGGGCCGTCGAGCGCGCGCGTCCAGCCGCTCGCGCTGGTGTACGCGTCGTGGTTGCCCGGGACGAGCGTGACGTCGTCGGGCGCGAGGCCGGCATCGGCCAGGACCTCGGCGAACAGCTCGAACTCCGCGTCGTCACCGAGCTCGGTGAGATCGCCGGAGACCACGAGGTGATCGGCGCCGCTCGCGGTGACCGCGCGCAGGGCGGCCGCGAGCTTCTTCGCGCGCAGCGAAGGATCGTTCGTGCGGCCGAAGCGGAGCGCGCGCGACCGCACGCCGTAGAGCGGACGGACGCTCCTCGGCGCGATCAGGTGCACGTCGGACAGATGAGCTATGCGGCTCGCCACCTCGATCGAACTTAGCACCCGGAGGACGCCGCGCGACGGTGGCGGACGGTCACGGCGCGCACCGCGGCAGCCTCGTCGTCGGTCACCTGTCCGGCGGCGCGCGCACGAGCCACGTCCGCGTCGAGGCGCGCGAGCTTCGCGTCGAAGCGAGCGAGCAGCTCGAGCGCGCGATCGCGCGAGAGGGTGCGCGCACGGCGCTCGACGTTGCGGCGTGCGGCGCGGATGCGCGCGTCGATCCTCGCTTCGAGCGGCGAGGGGAGCACGCTCGGCGAGCTCTTGCGTTCGATGTCGGCGAGGGAGACGAAGACGGTGGGGCGCATGGCTCGATCGGATGGACGGCCGTCGCGCGATGCCGATCGAGGCGTTGACACATTTTTACGCGCCGTGCGCTTGCGCTTAGCATCGAGACGGATGAGCACGACGGCGGAGGAGCATCGCTGGGAGTGGACGGTGCCCGGCGGCATTCCGATCGCCGCGACGCTCGATGCCGCCGAGCGCGTCGAGTCGGTGTACGTCCGAGGCCGCCTCGTCTCGCAGGCGCCGCGCGGCTCGAAGCGGGAGGGCCACGTGCTCGCCGAGCCCGCCGGCGTGGTCGTGACGTTCCAGCCGGGGGCGCTGATCTGCATCCTCCGCGTCGACGGCGAGGAGGTGCCGCCCACGCGCTGGCCCGTGCGGAGACGCGCCGAGCGTCCGAAGCCGCGGACCGTCTCCTTCCCCATCGGCATCGTCGCCGTCGTCGTGCTCCTCCTCGCGGCGGCAGGCGGCGCGTTCTGGCTCGTGCGCGAGCGCGGTCTGCCCTCCGCACGCAGCGTGGCGACGACCGGCGTCTACCGCGCGGAGAACGGTCGCTTCGTCGCGCACTACCCTCCGGCGTTCGTCGCGCGGCGCGCGGTCGTGCCGAGCGACCTCGGCGGCGTGGCGATCGAGGACCCCACCCGCGGCGAGACGGTCGTGCTCCTCGCGCTCGCGACCGGCGACGTGCCGCGCGATCCGTGGCTCGCGCACAAGCGCCTGAACGACGAGGCGCTCGCGAACCTCCCGCGCGGCGGCGCCGGATGGGAGGAGCACGCCCGCGCCGAGGAGACGTGCATCGGCCAGCCCGGCGCCGTCGTGCGCGGCACGGTGAAGGACGTCGCCGTCTGGTCGTGCGCGTTCGTGCGCGACGGCGCGGCGTACCTCGCCATGGTCGCGCTTCGTGACGATGCGACGAGCGAGGACGAGAAGCGCCTGCGCGCGATCGTCGAGGACACCGAGCTCACGAAGCTCGGTGAGATCCGCAGCGGAGAGCCCTAGAGTGTCCGCGTGCGAAATCTCCTCCTCGCCGCGCTCGTCACGATCGCCGCCGTGCTCGCCGCGTGCGTCGGTCCCACCTTCGTCGTCCAGCAGTACGGCGGCCCGGCTCGCCCGCGCGAGACGATCGCCATTCTGCGCGTGAACGGGAGCGAGCCCGTGAGGCTGCTCGTCCTCGACGACGAGGACGTCGCCGCACCGATCGCGAGCGACGGACGCCTGCACATCGAGCTCCTGCCCGGCCGGCACACGCTGACCGCGCGCAACGGCGACGATCCGCGCGCGCCGTCCGGCTCGCTCGCGTTCGAGGCGAAGGCGAACGAGGTGTATCGCGTGGTGTTCGCTGGCGACGAGCCTCGGCTCTTCGTCGTCGGTCGCGGCTCGGACAAGCCCGCGCAGGACGTCACGCTCCCGGCGGTCGTCGAGGCGCCCCGCCCGCGCTTGCCTCCGCCCGGGCCGCTCGTGCCGCCGACCGAGATCGACGCCGGCACCGTCGAATGATCTACGATGGCCGGCGATGAGGCCCTTCTTCTTCTTCGCGCTCGGGATCGTCTGCGTCGTCGCCTGCGGGAAGGAGGCCGAGCGCGCGCCGGCGAACGAGCCGTCCGGCGGCGCCTGCCCGACGACCGGCATGCGCGAGTGCAAGCAGTCGAGCGACTGCGGCGCCGACACGCTCCACTGCACCGGCGGTCGCTGCTACGCGAACCAGGCCGGATGCCCCTGCTCGGACGCGGCGGACTGCGGATCGGTCGCGCACTGCACCCGCGGCACCTGCCATCCGAACCAGGCCGGCTCTCCGTGCAGCGAGACCGCAGAGTGCGGGCCGCGCGCGCACTGCACCGCCGGCGCTTGCTACGCGAACCAGACCGGATCGCCCTGCTCGACGGAGAACGAGTGCGGTCCCGGCTCGTCGTGCGTGAGCGGCACCTGCAACTGAGCGCCGGTCACGGCCCTCAGCGCGGCGGGACCTTCTGCTCGCCCTGGATCTGCGTCCCGTCGATGGTGAGGAAGCTCGGCTTCCGCGGGAACGACAGCGCGGGCGAGCCCTTCACCACGCCCTGCTGGAGGACGACCTTCGCGTTGTAGCCGGTCTCGATGCCCGAGCCTGCGCCGCCGTCGATCGTGGCGCCGTTCGTCTCGATGTCGATGTTGCTCTCCCCGAGGAAGCCGCCCTTGCGGCCGACGATCCGCGCGCCCGGGCCGAGCTTCATCTTCGTGTTCGACGTGCTCTTGATCGCCCAGCGCGCGCCCTCGACCGACGAATCGTTGAACGTGAGCTGCGCGTTCGCCGCGAGGACGAGGGCGTCCCCCGCCGTCGCGACGATCGCCGACTTCTTCAGCGCCTTGAGCTTGAGGTTGTTCCTCCCGTCGATCGCCGACTGCGCGCCCTGGATCTTCGCCCCCGAGAGGTCGATCTCTCCGCCGTCGCACTCGATCGCGCTCTCGCCGCCGCCGATGATCGAGCCGTCGACGAGCTGGAGGTCGAGCCCGGAAGACATCGACAGCGCCTTGTCCTTCGACGAGAACGCGGTGCCGGTGGCGTTGATCTTCGCGCCCGACGTCGCGACGATCGCGCCCTCGGCGCCGTCGATCTTGCCGCCTTCGGCCTCGATCTTCAGGCCGGACTCGGTCTTGATCGCCGTGCCCTCGCTCGTGATCTCCGACGCCTTCTTGAGCGTGAGATCGGCGTTCGCCTTCGTGTCGAGCGCCGCCTTCTTGCCGCTGATCTTCGAGGCCGTCGCCGCGAGCTTCAGGTTGTAACCCGTCTTGATCGCGATCGCCCCGGTGCTCTTCAGCGTGCTGTTCTCGAGCGTGACGCGGAGGTTCGCTTCGCTGCCGATCGCCGTGTCGGTCGTCTCCACCGTCGAGTCGACGAGCGTGATCTCGACGTTCGACGAGGTGGTCGAGAGGAGCGTCGTTCCCTTGAGATGAGACTTGGTGATCCGGATCTTGCAGTTGTGGCCGGCGCTCGTGACGATCGGTCCGTTGCCCTGCCAGTCGCCGCTCACCTCGACGAGCTCGTTCAGCTCGCACGCCACGGGGAACGGACGAAACCCGCGCTTGAACTTCGTGTACGCCCACGGCACGACGCCGATGAGCACGGGCAGGAGCACCGTGGCGAGGACGACGGCGGTGACGATGCAACCGACCCGCTGCCCCGCCTTCCGCGCCTCTTCGGGATCGATGTAGAGCGTCGTCGAGGGGATGCCCTGCATCTGCATCGGCGGCGGCTTGCGATGCTCGATGGTGATGAAGTTGCCGCAATAGCGGCAGGTCACGCTGGGCGCGTTCGGGGGGACCGGGAGGTTCGCGCCGCACGAGGGGCAGCGCTTTGCCTGGAGCTTCGCCACCGCGGCACTGTGCCACGATTATTGCGACGCGTACACGACGCCGCCCTCGGCCTCCGCGACGACGTCGGCCGCCTTGAACGGCACGGGCCGGTTCTGGTTGCGCCGCCAGCGCTCGGCCTCGTCGCGGAAGTGGGGATCGCGCGAGTCCCACACGTTGCCGCCGGGCAGCGCGTTGCGTGCGACCGGGCCGTCGGGGCTCATGTCGATCACGAACCGCTGCGTGGGGCCGTGCGTGTAGGCGAACGATGCCTGCGCGTCGAGCGCACGCGGCAGCGCGTAGCCGGCGACGTCGACGTTGTAGCCGTCCCCCCCGCGCGGGAAGCCGTTCGGGAACACCGGATCGGGATCCGGCGGGATGGAGAGCGTCTTCCACAGCGAGACGAGCGCATTGAAGCGGATGGTGTGGAGACGCCCCCACTGCCACTGCGCGCGGTCGGCGCCGAGGCGCTGGTCGAGGAACTCGAGCGCATCGAGCAGCGACGTCAGGATCCGCTCGTCGCGCGTCTCGAGGGCCGGCGTCTTCAGGTCGTCGAACAGGATCGAGTCGCCGAGCGTCGCGTCGAAGGTCTTCAGCGTCTTCGCATCGGCGAGCATCACGTTCAGCAGCATCCGCCGCGGGTCATGGGGGAAGGGCGCGCCGATCGCCTCGAGCTCGTCGTCGAACGTCGCGTGGAACATGCGCACGAGCCAGGCGTTGAACACCGTGGTCGCGCGGCTCGCGAGCGACTCCTTCGCATCGGCGACGGGGCGGTTGTCGTCCGGGCTCATCCCCGACGCGGCGGTGAAGTCCGTCTCCGCCGACCAGCGCTCGAGCAGATCGCGCACCTCGTCGATGCGGGCGTTCTTCCACCGCTCGCTCGCGACGAGCGTCGCGAGGTCGGGGCGCGCCTCCTTCGCATGATCGATCGCGGCGACGATCGCCGGCGCGAGCTTCGCGCCCATCGCCGAGCGGATGTCGCCCTGGATGGCCGCCATGTCGTCGAGCGAGAGCTTGGGCGTCGCCTCGATCCGCTGCTGGATGCGCCCGAGCCGGAAGCCGACGTCGTGCCAGCAGCCCATGAACATCGGCTCGCCGTTCGGCAGCGTGTCGTTCGTGGGATCGTTGTCGAGCGTCGTGCCGACCTGCTCGGTGTTCGCCGTGGCCAGCCAGCCCTTGGCCGGGTTCTTCACGTGCGGGACGAACGCCTCCTCGAGGAAGGCGCCGGTCCACTCCGCCGAGCCGTCGCCGGGGAGGACGAGGCACGGGATGCGTCCGCCGAACGTCGCCGGGTCCCACGTGAACGCCGCCTTGTCGCGCTTCGGGATGCGGGACTGCGACGTGTAGAAGGTGTTGCCCTGGGTGTCGGCGAACACCCAGTTCTGCGCGCCGATGGCGAAGTCGCGCATGGCGACGCGCGCGTCGTCGACGTTCTTCGCCCGCAAGAGCCCGAGCACCGCGGAGATGTCCTTCGTCGGCGCGTGCCCCGTCCAGCGCACGCTGATCGCCTTCGATCCGCCGGACGGCGGCGTGATGCCGTGCGCGGGGGTGATCGCCGGTGCGATCGGCCCGTGGTGCGGGACGACGAGCACGTCGTATTCGAGCGGCGCGCCCTTCGCGATCTGGATCGTCTCGCGGACGCGCTGGAGCGGCACGGGCTGGCCGCGGAAGACGACGGCGTTGCCGTCCGGCGTGAGCGTCTCTTCGTACGCATCGGTCACGTCGTAGTCCGCGGTCGTCGCGCCCCAGGCGAGGTTCGCGTTGAAGCCGAGGATGATGCCGGGGATGCCGGGGAACGACAGGCCGGCGAAGTCGACGGCCTCGTTCGGATCCTTCGCGTCGACGCTGACGTGCACCATCCAGAACACGGACGGGGCGGACAGCGACAGGTGGGGATCGCTCGCGATCATCGCGTGCCCCGTCGCGCTCTTGCCCGGGCCGACCATCCAGTTGTTCGAGCCGGTGAAGCCGCCCTTGTCGCCGACGAGCCGGCGCGCGGCCGCGACCGCCTGCGAGAACGCGCGCGCGGCGACGAGCGCCTCGCGATCGACGCGATGCGGCCGCACCGTTCGCGAGGCGGCGGGCGCCTGCGGGCGAGGGGAGCCCATCGTGAGCTGCGCATCGTTCGGGAACGCGGCCAGCGGCGTCGCCGGATCGATCGGCGCGAAGCGGATCGCGTCGACGAGGAACCCCGCACGCTCGTTCGTCATCTTCGTGCGCGCCGCCTCGACGAACGCGGACATCTCGATGTCCTCGTCGCCCTGGTAGCCGAGGTTCAGCGCCTGGAGGCGGCCGACGGCGAGCACGTCCTCCGCGGTCCACGGCTGGAAGGCCGACTGCGGCCATCCGATCATCCCGCCGGGCATCTCCTCGTCGCCGGCCGCGATGCGTGCGTTGAACTGGGTGATGCCGTCGGCGTACGCGTCGACGAGCTTCCGGTGCTCGGGCGAGAGCTGCAGGACCATCTCCTTGGCCGTGCGCGCCAGCCCGATGGTGCGCATCGCGATGTCGCTGTCGATCAGGCCCGGCGCGTCGTCGCCGAGCAGCTCCGCCATGCGCCCGGTCGCCGTGCGCCGGATCAGCTCGAGCTGCACGGTGCGATCGCGCGCGACCTGGTAGCCCTCGACGCGCAGCGCGTCCTCGAGCGTCTGCCCCTGGATGTGGATCATGCCGTACTTGTCGCGAACGACGTCGACCGGCGCCGAGAGGCCGGCGATCGACACGCGCGACGTGACGGGCACCGCGTCGTAGCGCCCGGAGGACGCGGACGCGCTCCCGAAGTCGTCCCCGCACGAGAACAGGACGGGCACGAGCGCGATCGAGGCGAGGGCACCGAGGCGGGCGAGCGAGCGCATGCCGCGCTCTTACCCCATCGATCACGCCGTCAGAAGTCTCATCGCGCGGGGGAAAGACGATGAAAAGGGGGACGAGGGACGAGCGCACGCCGCGCAGCGCGAGCGCGCCCGGCATTCGACGTGCACGACGTGGTGCGATGGCGAAGAAGAGCAAGAAGCGCGCGAAGAACAAGAAGCGCACGATGCTCCCGCCGGGGCTCGCCAAGTCGAGCCCGGCGCCGCTCGAGGCGCTCGCGGCAGAGGTGCCTGCGCCCCCGCGCGCACCTGCCCAACCGCCACAGGAGGAGCACCGTGCTTCGCCGCGCACGTCCCTCGCGGTCGAGCTCCACCTCGCGAGCGAGTCGCACTTCTTCACCGGCCTCTCCGGCGACATCTCCGAGGGCGGCGTGTTCGTGTCGACGTACCGCGAGCTCGCGGTCGGCAGCCTGGTCGACATCGAGTTCTCGCTCCCCGGATCGGATCGCACGCTGCACGCGCGCGGCGAGGTGCGCTGGCATCGCGACGCGTCGCCCGACGTGCCGCCCGGCGTGGGCATCGCGTTCGAGGAGCTCCCGGACGAGGACCGCGCGCTGATCCATCGCTTCTGTTCGCTGAGGCCGCCGCTCTACTACGATGACGTGGGCTGATTGAACGACGCAGAGACCGTCGAGCTGCTCCAGTGGGCCCTGCCGCGGATCGGGTTGCGGTGGGAGGGCTTCCGGAACGTGCGCCGTCAGGTGGTCAAGCGCATCGCCGCGCGCATCCGCGAGCTCGGGCTCCCGGACGTGGCCGCGTACCGGCGGCGCCTCGAAGAGGACCCCGCGGAGCTGCGCGTGCTCGATGCGCTCTCGTTCGTGACCATCTCGCGCTTCTATCGCGACCGAGGGGTGTTCGATGCGCTCCGCCGATCGCTCCTGCCGGAGCTCGCGGAGCTCGCACGCCGGCGCGGCGATCGCGCGCTCCGCGTGTGGAGCGCAGGCTGCGCGTCGGGCGAGGAGCCGTACACCGTCGCGATCCTCTGGCACCTCGAGCTCGCCGCGCGCTTCCCGGAGCTCGCGCTCGACGTGATCGCGACCGACTACGACGCGGCGCTGCTCGAGCGCGCGGCCCGCGCCTGTTACGAGCCGAGCAGCCTCCGCGAGATGCCGGACGAGTGGCGCGACCGCGCGCTCGCGGCGGAGAACGGCCTCCTCTGCGTGCGCGAGGCGCTCCGTTCGGGGGTGACGTTCGCGCTCCGCGACGTGCGGAGCTGGTCGCCCGAGCCGCCGATCCACCTCGTGCTCTGCCGCAACACCGCGTTCACGTACTTCGCCGAGGCGGAGCAGCGCGCGTTCCTCGAGCGCATCCGGCGCATCGTGGTGCCCGGGACCCTCCTCGCGATCGGCGGGCACGAGCACCTGCCCGCGGACGCGCCCGGCATCGAGGCGCTGCCGGAGCAGCGCAGCGTCTTCCGGATCAGTCCGCCGGCGTAGCGCCGCGGAGCGTGCGGATGAACGCGAGCCGCGCCTGATGGATCTGCTGCGCGCGCATCGCGAGGGCGGTCGCCTTCCGCTTCTTCGTCGCGTCGGCCTTCGGCTCCTCGGCGATCGACGCGGCGGAGTCGCCGATGCGGATCGCGCCGTCCATCAGCGACGTCGCCTCCTGCGAGAGGCGGCCCATCTGGTCGTGCACCGCGTCGCGCTGCTTCTCGAGGTCCGCGAGGCGCGCGGACAGCGCCTCGATCTTCGAGTCGAGCGCGCGCGCACGATCGTCGTTGTCGCCCGTCCGTCCGGCGCGCTGCGTGCGGAGCTCGGCGAGGACCTTGCGCGCGGCGCCGATCTCGCCTCCGAGCGCGCGTGACCGCGCGGCCAGCGGTCCGAGCTCGCCGTTGATCGCCGCGAGCCGTGCGTCGATCGCGCCGATGATCTTCGAGCCGTCGTCGAGATCGGCATCGAGCGGACGGAGCTCCGCGGCGTAGACCCACGTGCCGACGCGCGTGAGCAGCGAAGGCGGATCGGCATGCGCGGCCAGCGGCGCCACGAGCGCGAGGATCGCGAGCGCGATCGCGAGGACGTGGCGCATCTCCTTGTCTTACGTCACCGGGAGGGCTCGTGCCACGCGCGGCTCACTTCCTGCGGCGGCGTGCACCGAACGCGAGGGCGAGGAGCGTGCCGGCGAGGCCGAGGGCGGACGATCCGCCCGCACCGCCCGCACGGCCGACCGAGCAGCCGGACTCGGAGGCCTTCTTCTTCGCGGGGACGTCGTCGTCTTCGTCGCCTTCGTCGCCCGAGCCGAGGGTCTCGCCCGAGGAGGACGACGACGAGTCGGAGGGCGGGTCGGAGTAGCCGGGATCGGTCGACGGCGAGGTGTCCTGCGGCGTCGTCTCCTCCGAGGGAGGCGTCTCCGGCGGCGCGTCCGCGAGGCCGACCCGCAGCGCGACGGTCTTGTCGGACGAGAAGCCGTTCTCGATGCCGTCGACGTCGCACTCGATCCACGACTCGCCGCCGTTCGCCGACGCGCGGAACGCGACGAGGTAGTCGCCCTCTTCCTCGGCGGTGACGATGCCCTCGAAGCTGGTCTCGAACGAGGTGCCCTTCGTCGGGGCGATCGCCTTCGCCGGGAGCCAGCGCATGGCCTTCGGGTCGCTCTTCTTCGCGATCCCGAAGCGGCCCCACGCGGCGGCCTTCTTGTCCATGTTCGCGAACGACACCTTCGCGCCGAGCTTCGCCGACGCCGTCTTCGCCGCGATGGGCGAGAGCGTGGCCGTCGTGATCGTGCAGGCCGCGACGTCGCCGTTCGTCTTGTAGCCCCACAGGCCCTCGGGCGCGTACGCGAGGTTGCGGAGGACGGGCTTGTCGATGCGCAGCGGCTCGAAGGCCTTCGGCGCATGCTGCTTCAGGAAGTCGGCGTAGCGGCCGAGCTGCGCCACCTTCCACGCGCCGCCCGAGCACGCGCTCGCGTCCTCGCCGGTCGCGGCCTGAGGCGCGGGGGCCGCGCGACCGACGACGAGGCCCGACAGGCCGCAGGTGCCCATGACGTTGAAGCTGCCGATCTTCGCGCCCGTCGACGAGCACACCGGCGCGCCGAGATCGCCGTCGCAGATCTCGCTGCCCTGCTTCGGGACGATCACCCCGTGCGTCGCGTCCTCCTCGAGGATGCTGCCGCTCACCGACGAAGCCTCGCCCTCGTCGGGGGAGAAGAGGCCCTTGCCGTCGGCGTCGGCGACGCCGTTCACCGCATAGCCGGCACGCAGCGGCATGTGCGTGATCACCGCGTTCGTTCCGCCGAGCGCCTTGTCGAGATCGACGACCGCGATGTCCGCGCCGGCGTCTTCGGGCACGTACACCTTCGTGATCTTCGCGCGCGTCCCGCGGCCGTCCTTCTCGGTGGCGCGACCGACGAGCATGCCCTCCTTCGCGCAGGCCTTCGCGGTCACGGCGACCTTGTCGCCGAGCATCGCGCCCGCGCACTTCGGCGCGCCCGCGGCCGCCGCTCCGTCGAAGAGGTAGACGACGGGCGACTCGATCGCGCTCGACCCGCCGGTGACGTTCGACTCCTGGCCCTCGGCGTCGTCGCCCTGCGGGGCGGCGCAGGCGCCGAGGCTCGTGGCGGCGAAGAAGAAGGAGAGGGCGACGATCGACCGGGAGCGCATGGCGCGCTTGTGTTCAAATGTCATACCCAGGCCGGCTGCGCGTGATTTCGCGCAGTTCGGCCGGCCCCGGCGCGTGATCTGGGGATCGCGCAGCCCAGCGGAAGGGATCCAAGGGCGCCTCGATCGCTCCTCGCTCCCCGGTCGTCGCGGCGTCATGTCCGACGACACCGCGCAGCGCGCGCGCGTCGACATGTGCCTCGCGCGTCATCCTTTCGATCGCGCGCGCCCTGGCGCGAGGCGGCGGTCGCGCGTCACGCGTGGCCGCTCGCGCTCGCACGCAACGTCGCGCTCTTCCCGGCGTGCTCGTCCATGCGTTCCGCGTGCTCGCTTCCCGCATGACCGGCTAACATGGTCGACCGTGGTGGAGCCCGCTGCCTGGGAGTCGCTCGGCGACGAAGAGCTCCTGCGCATGCGCATGTGCGATCTCGGTCTGAAGATCGAGGGGAGCGAGATCGAGCCGCGCGTGCAGAAGCTGTTCGCCGCGCTCGAGGAGCGCAGGATCCCCGTCCGGCCGAAGATCTACCTCGGGGACGAGTGGCTCTCGCCCACGGACGTGCCGGCGATCGCCATCCCGTTCTACCTCGCGCACCCGCGGCTCAAGCAGCTCGAGCTCCGCCAGATGATGGAGGTCGAGGGCGGCACGCCGGAGTGGTGCGACAAGCTCCTGTTCCACGAGTGCGGCCACGCGATCGATCACGCCTACGGGCTCTCGAAGCGGCGCACGTGGAAGGCGGTCTTCGGCGATCCCGCCGTCGACTACCACCCCGAGGTGTACAAGCCGCGCCCCTACTCGCGCGCGTTCGTGCGGCACCTGCCGAACTGGTACGCGCAGGCGCATCCCGACGAGGACTTCGCCGAGACGTTCGCGGTGTGGCTCGCGCTCTCGCCCGAGCAGTGGAAGAGCCAGTACGAGGGATGGAAGGCGCTCGAGAAGCTCGAGTACATCGACAAGGTGATGCGCGAGGCGATCAAGAAGCCTCCGCGCCGGACCGGCGGACGCTTCGTCGCCGACGCGAGCAAGCTGAAGAAGACGCTCGCGCGGCACTACGCGGCCCGCCGCCGGCTCTGGGAGTCGGACTACCCCGACTTCTACGACCAGGACCTCCGCAAGATCTTCGGCGAGCTCACGCCCGGCGACGAGAGCGCCGCGCGGTTCATGAAGCGCTATCGGCGGCAGATCGTGGAGGCGACGATGAAGTGGACCGGCGAGCGGAAGATCACCGTCGACACGCTCGCACGGAAGTTGATCCAGCGCGCGATCGCGCTGAACCTGGGTACCCCACGCGACGAGCCCGCGCTCCTCCTCGACATCGGCTCCTATCTGTCGGCGCTCGTCACCAACTACCTGCACACCGGCAAGTTCAAGAGGAGTGTCTGACGTGAAAGTACTCGTGCTGTTCGACGTCGATCGCAGGGTCGATCCCGACGAGAATTTCACGCTCAAGGAGCTGCGCAAGGAGGAGAAGAAGCCCACCGAGGCGGACGTCATCTCCTGCCTGCGCGGTCTCGGTCACGAGGTCGAGCAGCTCGCGGTCTACGACAACGTCCGTGAGATGATCGAGAAGATCACGAGCTACGCGCCGGACATCGTCTTCAACCTCTGCGAGACGTTCTTCCTCGATCGGGCGCACGAGCCGAACATCCCGGCGCTCCTCGACCTGATGAAGGTCCGGTACACCGGGGCCGGTCCCGAGGCGCTCCTCTTGTGCAAGGACAAGGCGCTCGCGAAGAAGCTCCTCGCGTTCCACCGCGTGAAGAGCGCGGGCTTCGTCGTCTCGCATCGCGCCCATCCGCTCAAGCGCCTCAAGCGCTTCCGCTTCCCCGCGTTCGTCAAGCCGGTGAGCGAGGAGGGCTCGAACGGGATCAGCAAGGCGTCCTTCGCGAAGAACGAGGCCGAGGCGATCGAGCGCGCCACGTTCGTCCACGAGAAGATCGGCTGCGACGCGCTCATCGAGGAGTACGTCGAGGGGCGCGAGCTCACCGTCGGCGTCGTCGGCAATCCGCGTCCGATGGCGCTCCCCCCGCGCGAGATCTTCTACGGCAAGGCGGAGGACGACGAGAAGGCGCCGCACTTCACGACGTGGTCGGCGAAGTTCGACGACGCGTACCGGAAGAAGTGGGGCATCCGGAACGGCAAGGCCGATCCGCTGCCGGAGAAGACGGCGGACAAGCTCGCGCGCACCGCGCGGCTCGCCTATCGCCTCTTCAAGATC
Organism: Labilithrix sp.; assembly: GCA_039809525.1. Classification (GTDB taxonomy): domain Bacteria; phylum Myxococcota_A; class Polyangia; order Polyangiales; family Polyangiaceae; genus Labilithrix. The sequence continues at coordinate 32,316 of JBDHVD010000022.1, forward strand.
GATCGCGGGATCGTCCGTCTCGACGTGCGCGTCGACGAGCACGGCGAGGTCTTCGTCATCGAGGTGAACCCGAACCCGTCGCTCGCACGCGGCGACGACTTCGCGCAGTCGGCGAAGGACGCGGGCCTCGAGTACGAGACGCTCATCCAGCGCATCCTCGACAACGCGCTGCGCGAACGCGTCTGATCGCCGCGCCGCACGCCGCATGCCGCCGTGCCGCCGTGCCGGGGGCGGGGGCCTCGCGCAACCCGCCGAGTTGAGCGCTCACCGGTGCTTCGCAAGTGTGCGGAAGTCCTTGCAGCGGGAATCTCGGTTCGACGTCGAACGCACGTTTCGCCCGCTCTGTTGAGCAGCGAACCGACGACCGCGAGCAGACCTCCGCCGATCCCCGCCGTCGTCACGTGTCGCTCGCGGCGTCACGTCGCGGCGTCGTCGACGTCGGAGCCGTCCGCGGTGGCCGGCGACGGTTCGACATCGAACGGTTCGGCGATTTGTTCGGTTGAGCGCGCAACGGTCGCTCGCAACACCGCGGGATCTCACGGGCTGTGTTCGCGCGTTGAGCGCTCAACTCGGCACCTCGCGCGGGCACCCGCCCTCCCCCCGTCCCTCGATGCCTCGTCCGCTCGGCGGTGTGGCGACGTTCACGGTGTGGCGACGTTCACGGTGCATCGGCGATCACGGCGCGGCGCTGGTCAGCCTCGTCGCGGACGGGCGCTGCTCCTCGCGCACGCATGCGAGCGTGCTCTCGCTGCTCTGGATGCAGTTGTACGTGGCCTCCTGTCCGCAGCCGGACGCGCGGTACGACGAGCCGCCGATGTTCGCGACGACGATCTGGTCCTCGCTGCACCGGAGGTCGTTCGACGCGCGGGTCTTGGCGATGCCGGCCATCGTCACGCAGCCGGTGGCGGTCGAGAGGGCGAGGGCGACGAAGGCGAGAGACGCGAGAGAGGCGATCGTCCTGGTCATGGGGAGCTCCTTTCCCCGGAGGAGCCGGCCGGCGCGCCGCGGTCGCGAGAAAAGTTCGACCTGGGGGGAGAAATCCCTGCCGGCCCCGTAATCGAGTGCCGGAGGTTCTTGTCACCATGTACTTCAGCGACCTGCACGTTCAGCTCATTTCTCGTGGCATCCTGCAGCCGGGCGAGCAGCTCGTCGGTCAGACCGTCACCAGCTACATGCCGTGGTGGGCCTTCGGTCTCGTCCGTCGCCAGCACCTGGTCCTCGCGACCGATCAGCGCCTGATCCTCGTCGAGCACCGCTTCAACTTCTTCCCGGCCGACTTCCGCCTCCACGAGGTGCACTCGATCCCCTGGAGCCAGGTCCAGGAGCTGAAGGTGAAGGGCCTCTTCCTCAAGAAGAAGCTCCGCGTGAAGGGCATCGGCGACAAGGGCCAGTTCGCGCTCACCGCCAACATCCCGAACGCGCTCTTCGGCCTCCTCGCGCCGATGAAGAACAACATGCAGGGTGCACGCAACGTCGAGGCCGCCTCGAACGGTTCGCGCGCGCTCGGTCCGGCGTCGGCGCAGGTCCCGCAGCTCGCGCAGGGCCCGTACTCGCAGCCGCCGGTCCCCATGCAGAACGCGCCGGGCTATGCGTCGGTCCCGCCGGCCGCCCCGAGCCCCTACGGTGCCGCCCCCGCGCCGAACCCGTTCGCCGCACCGCCGTCGAACGCGCCGGGCTATCCGCCGCGCTCCTGGTCCTGAGCGACCACCGACGACACCGGGCCGCGACCGACGCGGAATCTCGTCGCTTGCTTTTCGCGAGTCGCGGCCCCACGGTGTGGTCCCCATGAAGAAGGTCGCCACGCGCCGCGAGGCGCTCCGTCATCTCGCCGTCCTGTCGGCGTCGTTCGCCGTTCCTGGATTCCTCGCCGCCTGTTCGAAGAAGCCGACGTGCACCGACGTCTCGGGGCTGACGCCCGACGAGCTCAAGGTGCGCGTCGAGACGGCGACCTATACCGAGGTCGCGCCCGACCAGTCGAAGCGGTGCGATCTCTGCGCGCAATGGGTCCCGGCACCGTCCGAGAACGCGTGCGGCGGCTGCAAGGTGGTCAAGGGCCCGATCAACCCGAAGGGTTGGTGCAAGCTCTTCGTCGCCAAGCCCGCCTGATCACGGCTCGCCGCGCCATGCGGCGGCGTCGCGCGCGAACATCTCGACGAGGAAGTCCATGACCGCACGCACGCGGGAGGCCCTCGCGAGGTCGGGGTGCACCACGAGCTGGATGTCGCGCGAGCCGATGGTGCGCGTGGTGATGCGCTTCAGCGCTCGATCGTGATCGCCGACGAAGCAGGGCAGCGGCGCGATGCCGAGGCCCGCGCTCGCCGCGCTCGCGATCGCGCCGAGGCTGTTGCCCCTGAGGACCACGTTCGCGCCCTTGCCGTGATCGGTGAGCCACTGCCCGCCGACGCTCTGGGTGAGGCTGGCGTCGAACCCGATGACGTCGTGGCCTGTGACGTCGCCGTCGGTCGGGGGCGTGCCGCGACGCTCGAGATACGCGGGTGACGCGTAGAGCGCCCAGCCGGCGCTCCCCGCCTTGCGTACGACGAGCTCCGGATCGGTGACGTCGAGGAAGCGCAGCGCGACGTCGGCCTCGCCGCGCCGGAGATCGAACGCGCGGTTGCCGCTCAGCACCTCGACGACGAGCTCGGGATGACGCTCGCGGAGGAGCGGCAGCAGCGCCATCACCTGGATGTTCGCCGACTCGGGGATGGTGAGCCGCACCGTCCCGGCGATGCGCGCATCGCCGCCGGAGACGCGGCGCTCGACGGTCGCGACGAGCTCGGCGATCTTCTCGACGCTCGCGAGCATGTCGTTGCCGGCGTCGGTGAGGGCGAAGCCGTCCTTGCCGCGCACGAAGACGCGCACGCCGAGCGCGGTCTCGAGGGCGGTGATGCGGCGGCCGACGGTCGTGTGCTCGACCCCGAGCTCGCGGGCCGCACCCACGAGGGTCCCCGCCTTCGCCACGGCGAGGAAGTAGCGGAGATCGTTCCAGTCCAACCGGCGTGCAGGCTCGCACACGCCCCGTGCACATTCAAACCTTTCGCCCGGCTCGGCGCGAACCCATAGTGCTCCCGTTTCACGCGAACGAGCTCCGGAGGTCGACATGGCGAACCAAGACGTGATCCTCGTGACCGGCGCGACCGGCACCCAGGGCGGCGGGACGATCCGCCACCTCCTCGCGCAGAACGCGCCCTTCCGGATCCGCGGGCTGACGCGCAAGCCGGACAGCGATGCGGCGAAGGCGCTGAAGGCGAAGGGCATCGAGGTGGTGCACGGCGATCTCGACGACGCGTCGTCGCTCGAGCGCGCGCTCACCGGCGCGTGGGGCGTCTACGCGGTGCAGAACACGTGGGAGGCCGGCGTCGAGAAGGAGGAGGAGCAGGGCCACCGCATCGCCAAGCTCGCACGCGAGCGCGGCGTGCAGCACTTCGTCTACGGCTCGGTGGGCTCGGCGCACCTCGGCACCGGCATCCCGCACTTCGAGAACAAGTTCCGCGTCGAGCAGACGGTCAAGAAGCTCGGGTTCCCCTCGTACACCATCATCCGGCCCGTCTTCTACATGGAGAACCTGCTCTCGCCGTGGTTCCTCCAGGGCGACAAGCTGATGACGGCGATGAAGCCGACGACGAAGCTCCAGATGATCGCCGCCGACGACATCGGGAGGTTCGGCGCGCGCGCGTTCATCGACGCGGCGAAGCACCAGAACGCCGAGGTCGACATCGCAGGCGACAGCGTGACGATGATCGAGGCCGCCGAGGGCGTCGGTCGAATCGTGGGCAAGAAGCTGACGTTCGAGCCGATCCCCAACGAGGCGGTGCGGAAGAACAGCGAGGACTTCGCGATCATGCTCGACTGGTTCGAGCGTGTCGGTTACTCGGCCGACATCGCGAGCCTGGAGAAGACGTGGGGCATCCGCCCGCTCACGTTCGAGGAGTGGGTCGCGTCGAAGAAGAAGTGACCTGCGCGCGAGGGTGGACGCTCGTCACTTCACGAGCATCCACCCCGCGTCGGGCGTCAGCTCGACGTGGAAGTGGTTCTTGTGCTGCGCGTTGAAGTTCGGCGTGAGGAGCACGTGGAAGAGGGCGCGATCGGCCGCGTCGCAGACGAAGCCCCAGAGCTCGGCGGCGGCGCGCCCGCGCGGCTGGCTGCGGACGGTGGTCGTGCAGGTGCGGAGACCGATCTTGCCGTGGAAGTCGCGATCGACGACCAGCGACGAGCCGTCCTTCTTCTTGAACGTCGCGAGGTCGACCGCGAGCGCCGCGCAGTGCTGCTTGCCCGCGTACTTCGGCGTGCAGCCGCCCTGCGCCTTCGTGCGGAACGCGCTCAGGTGGACGACCTCGACGACGTCGCGCGCCGCGAGCAGCGCGGCGAAGTCGTCGAGCGCGAGGACGAGACGGCAGTCGAAGATCTCGAGCGCGGACTTCGCGCGCTCGGCCGGCGGGAGCTCGGAGCGGAACGTGACGCCGCGGAGCGGGCCGCGGAGGCGCACCGGGGCGAGCACGCCGGGCGCGAGACCGACGCGCTCGAAGGCGATGCCGCGCTTGCGGAGCTCGGCCTCGCACGCGTCGCGACCGAGGCGCACGTAGCGCATGTTCGGAGCGTCGCGGCGGAGCACGGCGGACACGCTCCCGCGCGGATCCGGCTCGTAGAAGGACCCGCCGTCGGCCGCCCCTTCGTCGTCGCTCGGCGCGGGAGTGCCCGCCGCGCCCTCCGCCGCGAGCGCCGAGCGCGCCTCGTCCTCGTTGGCCGTCGCGACGCGGCTGCCGGCGCTCGCGGAGCAGCCGAGCAGGAGCACGCCGGCGCACGCTAGGATTCCGCGAGCGGCCATGACCCTCCATCGTAGCGCTCTCGAACGTCGCTGGCAGGCCGCGGCCGCGCTCGTCGCGGAGAACCGGGACGTGCTCGAAGCTCGACCGGGGACGGGTGAGGTCCCGACCCCGCTGATCCGCCGACGCTGGTCCTCGTTCCTCGCGTCGATCGACGACGCGCTGCTCGACGCATTCGAGGTGCAAGGGCTCGCGGCTTCGTGGCCCGAGCACGCGCCGCCTTCGTTGATCGAGCTCACCGAGAGGGCGCGCGAAGCATGCGACGTGCCCATGTTCTTCGCTCCGCGCGAGGTGCACGGTCCGCTCCGGCGCCGCGAGAAGCCACGCAAGCGCGCGCAGGTGGAGGCGTTCGCACGGATGGTGACCCCGCTCTGCGAGGGCGCGACCCGCATCGTCGACGTGGGCTCCGGTCACGGCCACCTCACGCGCGAGCTCGCCGAGCGCGTCCCCCTCCCGGTCGTCGGGCTCGAGCGCGACGAGGCGATCGCGACGCGTGCGCGCACCTTGCCGTCGACGGCCTCGCCCGCGTTCGCGGTGACCGACGTGATGCGTGACGGCCTCGTGCTCGCGCGCGGCGATTGCGTCGTCGGTCTGCACGCGTGCGGCGAGCTCGGCGACACGATGGTCGAGCGCGCGGCCGAAGCGGGTGCGAGCATCGCGCTCGTCGGGTGCTGCCTGCAGAAGCGGCGCGCGGCGTCACGCGACGCGATGTCCGGCGGAGGCGCGTCGCTCGATCTTCCGCGGCGCCTGCTCGGCCTGAGCAACCTCGTGGCGCGCGACCACGGCGTCGAGGCCACGCGCGCGGAGAACCTCGCCGCGCGCGAGCGCAGGCTCGCCCTGAACCGCCTCCTGTCCGCGGGGCGGGAGCCGCTCCGGCTCGGCGCGGAGATCGAGGGCCTCAACCGCCGCGCGGCGCACGAGCCGCTGCCGGTGCTCGTCGCGCGCGCGTTTGCGGTGCGCGGCGAGGCGGCCCCGCCGTTGGACGCGATCGCCGAGGCGGCCCGATGGGCGCGCGAACAGAGCGCGCTCGCACGCCGGCTGTCCGTACCGCGCGCGCTCCTCGCGCGCGTCCTCGAGGTGTTCGTGCTGCTCGATCGCGCCCGCTACCTCGAGCTGCGCGGCTACGACGTGCGCGTCGGCACGCTCTTCGATCCGGCGGTGAGCGCGCGCAATCTCGCGCTCGTCGCGCGGCCGGCGCGCATGGCATGATCGCGGCCGCGGTGCTGCGACGACTCCTCAACCGGCTGAAGTTCGAGCTCGAGCGCTTCGTCGTCCGGAGCCCGCTCCACCGCCTGTCGTTCATCGCGCTGCTCATCGGCGCCGTCTCGGTCTCCGCCGGATGGCTCGCGCGGCGCATCGGCGGTCCGTTCGACAGCACCGCCGACGCGGTCTGGTGGGCGTTCCTCCGGCTCACCGACCCGGGGTACCTGGGCGACGATCGCGGCGCCGCGCTGCGGGTCATCTCCACCACCGTCACCATCCTCGGCTACGTCATCTTCCTCGGCGCGCTGATCGCCATCATGACGCAGTGGCTGAACGCGACGATGCAGCGGCTCGAGAGCGGGCTCACCCCGATCGCCGCGAACGATCACGTCGTCATCCTCGGCTACTCCGCGCGCACCGCCGCGATCGTGAAGGAGCTGCTCGTCTCGGAGGCGCGCGTGCAGCGCTTCCTCCACGCCCGCGGCGCGGGGCGGCTGAAGATCGTCATCCTCGCCGAGGAGGTCGACCTCGCCATCGTGCAGGACCTGAAGGACCGTCTCGGCGCGCTCTGGCGTCCGCGCCAGATCGTGCTGCGGACGGGGACGCCGCTGCGCATCGATCACCTCCATCGCGTGGACTTCCTCCACGCGGCGGCGATCCTGCTGCCGGCGCACGAGCTCGCGGGCGACAAGACGTCGACGCCCGACGGGCGCACGATCAAGGCGCTGCTGGCGACGTCGACGTCGAGCCGGGCGTCGCGTGCCGAGCGCCTCCCCCTCGTGGTCGCCGAGGTGGTGGACGGGCGCCGCGTGCCCATCGCCCAGCGCGCCTACGGCGGGCCGATCGAGCTGCTCGCGACCGACGCGCTCGTCGCGCGCCTGATCGTGCAGACCGTGCGGCAGCCCGGGATCTCGACGGTCTACGAGGAGCTGCTCGCGCCCGCGGGCGAGAACGAGATCTACGTGCGCCGCCTGCCCGAGCTGGACGGCCGGCGGCTGGTGGACGTCGCGCGCCGGTTCGATTCGGCGATCCCGCTCGGCGTCATCCGGCGCGAGGACGGCCGGTGCGAGGCGATCCTCGCGCCGCCCGCCGCGTTCACCATCGCGGCGAACGACGAGCTGGTGTTCGTCGCGAAGAGCTTCGATGCCTGCGTCCCCGCGAGCGACGCGGCGAGCGCGGTGCCGCCTGCCGATCCGCCGGCGGTCACGCCGAGCCCTCGCGCGCGGCGCGCGCGCCGGATCCTGGTGCTCGGCTGGAACCACAAGGTGCCGGCGATGATCCGCGAGCTCGATCTGGATCCGGCCGGAGACGGCCCGCACGCGCTCGACGTGTTCTCGTCGAAGCCGGCGTCGGAGCGCGAGGCTGAGATCGCGCCGGGATCGCACCCGGGCGTGCGCGTCCGGCAGCTCGAGGGCGACTTCGCGGAGCCCGGCGTGGTCGGGCGCGTCGATCCCGCGAGCTACGACCACGTGGTGTTCATGGCGAGCGATCGCGTCGACTCGCCCTACGAGTCCGATGCGCGCACGATCCTCGGACACCTGATCCTCGAGGACACCCTCTCGTCGGCGACGCGGCGCCCGTCGGTG
>JBDHVD010000023.1:0-39630 GCA_039809525.1 Labilithrix sp.
ACGCCAGCGTCGACGGGTCGACGGGCGGCTTCTTCGAGACGATCGGCTCGTCCGGCAGGACCTTCAGCGCAGTCATGAGAGGTTCTTTTCCACGGAGCCGCGCGCGCTGCAACACCACGCTCGACTGCGCCGCCTGGGATAGACTCCCGACGGAATGGCCAGCCTCGGACACATCGCCGTCGGGATGGCGTGCGGACGTGCCTACAGCGACGATCCGAGGACCGCGCGCAAGGCGGCCGTCGCGTTCTCGCTCATCTCGCTGTGGCCGGATCTCGATGCGATCGGGTTCCTCTTCGGGATCCGCTATGCCGACTCGCTCGGTCACCGCGGTGCGTCACACTCGCTCGTGCTCGCGCTGTTCGTGGGGATGGCCGCGTGGGTGTTCGCCCAGCGCCGGGGGCTGCCGCCCGTGCGGACGTCGGTGATCGCGACGATCGTCGCGGCGAGCCACGGGCTGCTCGACACCATGACGTTCGGCGGAGGGCTGGGGTGCGCGCTGCTCTGGCCGTTCTCGGACGCGCGCTTCTGGGCGCCGTTCCGCTTCATCCCCGTCGCGCCGATCGGCGTCGCGCTGATGTCGGCGCGCGGGCTCTACGTCATGCTGGTCGAGCTCGTGCTGTTCGCGCCGTTCTGGATCTTCGCCATCTTCCCCAGGCGCGCGAAGAAGAACCCCGAGTAGGACCCGATGGCCTCCCTCCTCGCCCACGCCGCGCTCCCGCTCGTGGTGCTCGGCGCGGCGCGTCCGTCGGCGGCGGAGGAGAGCGGGCACGGGAAGAGGCTCGCGATCGCGGCCGTCGTCTGCTCGTGCCTGCCCGACCTCGACATGCTGGGCGTGATCTTCGAGGTGCGGCCGACCGATCCGACGGGCCACCGGGGGGTCGCGCACGCGCTCGTGATGGCCGCGCTCGTCGCGCTGTTCGTCGCGATCGTGGGCTTCCACAAGCTCGGGCTCTGGGGGGCGCGCTGGAGACGCGTCGCGTGGTTCCTCTTCGCCGTCACCACATCGCACGGCCTGATCGACGCGATGACGACCGGCGAGGCGGGCGTCGCGCTCTTCTCGCCCTTCGATCGCGATCGCGTGTCGTTGCCGTTCGAGCTGCTGCCGTCGTGTCCCGTCGGGCTGAAGGAGTGGCTCGGGTTCTGGGGGCTGCTCACCGTCGCGAACGAGATCTTCTACCTGCTGATCCCGGTCGGGATCGTCGCCTCCCTGGTGCGCGCCGAGCCCGGCGATCGGAGGCGGCTCGTCCGGCCGGCGGCGATCTGGGCGGTGGGCGCGATCGCGCTCCGGATCGCGCTGCCGGACTGGTTCTCGCCGACGGTCCCGCGGACCATGCGCGCCCTCGGCGACGACGGCGAGGCGGAGAGCATCCCGCACCACGATCTCCCGCGCGGCGAGCTCGTCCGGAGCCTCGACGATCTCTCGAAGCTCGGCCTCTTCGGCCGGACGCTCGAGCCGGCGAACGCGACGTGGTCGTCGAGCTTCTTCCCCTCGTGGTTCGGCGGCGAAGCGGGGCGGTGGAGCGAGGGCAACCCCACGCTCGTGTGGCGCACGCTGTTCGGGTTCGCGCCGCCGGCGGGCGACGAGGCCCGCGCGTGGCTCGCGCATGCCGCGGAGGGAGACGAGGCGGCGCGCGCGCGGCTGTTCACCCTCGCGCCCACGGAGAAGGTCGACCTCGTGCTCGGCCGCTTCGACTTCCCCGCGACGAACGAGGCGCTGAAGCTCTCGCACAACGGCAACCCGCGGTTCTGGAGCGGCCGGTGCAACGGGGTCGCCGGCGCGTCGATGAAGGAGCCCGAGCCGTTCCGGGTGGTCGACGTGATCGGCATGGACGGCTCGCACGTCGCCTTCCACCCGAACGACGTGAAGGCGCTGCTCGCGGTCGCCTACTACGAGCCGGTCACCGAGCTCACCCTGGGCAAGACGTGCGACGTCGTCGCGTTCGACTCGGGCGCGACGTGCAGCATGAACCCGGCGCTGCTCGTGCTCGCGCTGGCGAACCGGATCGGCATCGCGCGGCAGTCGTTCCTCGTCGATGCGGTGCCCACCATCGCGAAGCAGTACTACGCCGTCGCGCGAGCGCGCATCGACGTGACGCGGCGCGAGCCGTCGCTGGCGGACGTCGCGATCGAGCTCGTGCTCAGCTCGACGACGCTGCGCTACGCGCGCGCGGACGTGAAGGACGAGTCCGACCCGTCGGGCACGCGCTACCGCCACGTCGGCGTGGTCCCGGTGACGATGAGGTACCGCGCGCGGCTCGCGCTCGACGCGGGCTCGCGCATCACGGGCGGGATGTGGACGGGCGATCCGCCGGACGGCCCGGACGCCGTGCTGGTCGTCGACGGCGGTCCGAAGGTGGACGAGCACGGGATGCTCGCGGCCGCGAAGCACATCCCCTGGCCGTTCGTGCGCGAGCTCGCGCGCGCGAGCGCGGACGGCGCGTCCGCGGCGCCGTCGCTCGATCTCCGGACGCAGTGCGACGGCGCGTGCCGCTGAGCGAGGCTCAGTCGTCGACGACGAAGGTCATCGACGCCGCGCGCAGGCGCTCGACGAGGACCATGCCCATCGCGCTCGCGGGGGTGAGCACCCCGGCGATCGGCGGGAGGCGCGCCCCGTCCTTCGCGAGGCAGAGCGCGGACTCGCCGAGCATCTTCGCGGTCTCGCCGTAGCCGGGATCGCTCGTCCCCTCGACGCGGCCGTGGAGCTTCTTGCCTTCTTCCGTCTCCGCGACGAGGCGCACCTTGAAGTAGCCCGCGTCGCGCGCCTCCTTCGACGGACCCTCGCCCGGCTTCGGCAGGAGCTTGTCGGCGATCAGCTTGCGTGACAGCGGCAGGGCGAGCGCCGCCGTGAAGCCGCCGAGGCCGGCGGTGAGCGCGGCCCCCGCCACGAGGCCCTTCGGCCCCTTCGGCATGCTCATCGCCTCGTGGTAGCGGAAGTGCTCGCCGTAGTGTCCCTCGACGAGCGCGTTCGATCGGCGGACGACGCGCGTGTTGATCGCCGCCATGACGAAGGGCGCGGTCCAGCGCTCGATGTCCGGGTCCCAGCGGACGCTGCGCTGATCCTGCTCGAACGGATCGTCGGTGCGCCCGGGGCGGACCGGATCGAGCCCGTGCGGATCGCCGAGCAGCCGGCGGACGTCGCGGTCGCGCGTCGCCTCCTCGATGAGGCCGACCATCGACGCGATGGTGCCGCCGCTCATCCCGCCCTTGGTCGCGCCGCAGAACCCCTTGGCCCAGGCGAGGCCCTTCGAGCCGCGCCGCTTCGCGTGGTCCCACAGCATGTGCACGCCGAGATCGAAGGGGATCGAGTCGAAGCCGCAGCAGTGGACGATGCGCGCCTTCGTGCGCACGGCCTCGTCGTGGTTCTCGTCGATCGAGCGGCGGATGAACTGGGGCTCGCCGGTGATGTCGCAGTAGTGCGTGCCGTGCTTCGCCGCGGCCCGCACGAGGCGGACGCCGTGCTTCGCGAACGGTCCGACGGTCGTGCATACGGCACGCGTCTGCGCGGCGAGCCTCGCGAGCGCCTCTTCGTCGTCCGCGTCGACGACGTGGATCGGCAGCTCGCCGAGCCCGAGCTCGGTGCGCACCGCCTCGAGCTTCGCCTTGCTCCGTCCGGCGATCGACCAGCGGAGGTCGCGTGGGCCGTGACGCGCGAGGTACTCCGCCACGAGCTTGCCGGTGAAACCGGTGGCACCGAACAGCACCAGGTCGAAGGCGCGATCGCTCATGCGCTCCTTTCTACGACGAATAGCGCGCGGCCGCGCGCGCCAGGATGTCGCCGACGGCGCGCGAGAGGTCGGGCGGATCGACCACCCGCGCGGCGTCGCCCCACGAGAGGACCCAGGCGATCGCCGATCCCTCGTCGACGAGCGGCATGGAGACGCGGACGCGCCCGTCCGGAGCGGTGAAGACCTTCTGCTGCGGGTGCAGCTTCTTCGCGCGGATCTCGTCGGCGACGCGCGCGTCGAACTCGACGGTGAAGCGCGCGCGGGAGGGCGGCGCCACGCCGAGCTCGCCGTGGAGGAAGTCGCTCAGATCGAACGACTCGGGCAGCTCGAAGTGCTCGGTCTCGCTCGTCCGGATCTCGGTCATCGTCTCGAACGCGACCACCTCGCCGGTGTCGGGGGTCGCGGCCCTCGCGCCGACGACGAGGAGCGCGCCGCGATGGACGACCATCGCGTAGGGCAGGAGCGTCACGCGATCGATCCGGGTCTCGGGCGAGCGCGTGCGCGGCCGGTAGCGGAGCACGCGGAGATCGGCGACCGCGCGGAACAGCTCGTCGAGGTCCTCGCCGCGCGTCGCGTACGAGCGCGCGGGCGTCGGGAGGAAGAAGAAGCGCTCCTCGAGCCGACGCTCGCCGGAGATCTGACCCTTCGCGGAGCTCCGGAACGGCGTCTGCGCGAGCTTCGCGATCTGGGCGAGCGCGAGGTCGATCTCGTCGAAGAGCGCCGACCCGCGGAGGACGTCGAGCGCGCGCCGCGTCGCGAGGATGCCGTACGCCTGCGCGCGGCGGAGGGCGACCGAGCGGCCGCGTTCGCCGGGCTTGATCCGCCAGAGGTGCGCGCCGCCGGGCGTGGTCTCGACCGACTCGAGCGTCTGCAGCGCCTGCTTCGCGCGTGTGCCGTCGAGCGCGCGGAGGTAGCGATGCGCCGATCGCGGCGTGATGCGGAGGCTCTCGGCGATCTCGGTCAGCGTCAGACCGCGCGGCTCGTTCTCGAGGAGCTCGCGCAGCTTGTCGATCCGACGATGCTGGGTGAACGACCCCGCCGGGCGGCCGCGCTTCGGGCCTCGCGACGTGGAGCGGCGGACGGGCGGAGACGCCATCGGCTCCGGATCAGATCGAGCGCGCGCGCATCTCGGCCTGGTACTTCTTCTTGTACTGGTCGTGGCACGAGCGGCACGAGGCCTTCGCCGCCGCGAGATCGCCGCTCTTCGCCGCCTTCGCCCCGTCCTCGGAGATCGACTTCCAGTTCGTGTAGCCCGGAGGCGCGAACGCCGCCGCCTTCTCGAGCGCGACCGCGAGCGCCGCGGTGTCGCCCGCGAGCGAGGGCGGGTTCATGTTCTTCTTCATCCACCCCTGGAGCGGGCAGTCGGGCAGCGGCTTCGTCCCGCACTCGGCCGCGCCGCCGCCGTCCTTCGTCGCCGTCGCGGCGGTCTTGCTCGCGTCCGCCGTGCCCGTCGCGGCGGCGGTCGCGGAGGCCGCGGGCTCGGCCGATGCCGACGCGGACGGCTGCGCGCTCGCCGTCGACGGCGTCGCGGGTGCGCTCGACGCGACCGGCGGAGCCGTGGCCGTCGTGTTCTCCGAACCCGGCGTCGGGGGCGACGACTCCGACTTGGTGCATGCGATCAGGAGCGCAGCGATCGAGACGGCGAGCGAAAGTGAGCGCATGGGCGGTGAGCTTACTCGAAATCCCGGCTAGGCTGCGCGGCCATGGAACGCACGCTCGTGGAGCTGATCGCGGCGAAGCGCGACGGGCACACCCTCGCCGAGGCGGATGTCGCCCGCATCATCCGCTCGTTCACCGACGGCTCGCTCGCCGACTACCAGATGTCGGCGTTTCTCATGGCCGTCTTCTTCCGCGGGCTCGACGACGCGGAGACCGTTGCGCTGACCGAGGCGATGCTGCACTCGGGCACGGTGCTCGATCTCTCGGCCGTGCCGGGCATCAAGGTCGACAAGCACTCGACGGGCGGCGTCGGCGACAAGGTCTCGATCTGCCTCGCGCCCCTCGTCGCGGCGTGCGGCGTGCCCGTCCCGATGGTGAGCGGGCGCGGCCTCGGTCACACCGGCGGAACGCTCGACAAGCTCGAGGCGATCCCGGGCTTTCGCACCGATCTGCCGGTCGGCGACTTCGCGCGCATCGTGGGCGACGTCGGCACGTGCATGATCGGTCAGACGAAGGAGATCGCGCCGGCCGACAAGCGCATCTACGCGCTCCGGGACGTGACCGCGACGGTCGAGTCGATCCCGCTGATCGTCGCCTCGATCCTCTCGAAGAAGCTCGCCGAGGGGATCGACGGCCTCGTGCTCGACGTGAAGGTGGGCAAGGGCGCGTTCATGAAGTCCGAGGAGAAGGCGCGCGCGCTCGCGGACAAGCTGGTGCGCGTCGGCACGCGGGCGGGCAAGAAGGTCGTCGCCGTCCTCACGCGCATGGACGCGCCGCTCGGCGTGATGGTCGGCAATGCCAACGAGACGCGCGAGGCGCTCGAGGTGCTGCACGGCGGCGGGCCGGCGGATCTCGTCGAGTGCACGCTGGTCCTCGGCGCGGAGATGCTCGTGCTCGGCGGTCAGGCGAAGGACGCCGCCGAGGCGACGAAGAAGCTCCGTGCGGCGATCGCCGACGGCTCGGCCGTCCGCACGATGGAGAAGATGGTCGAGGCGCAGCACGGTGATCCGAAGGTGGTCGCCGATCCGACGAGGCTCGCGATCGCGCCCGAGGTCGTCGAGGTGCGCGCGCACCGCTCGGGCTTCGTGACCGAGATCGACGCGCTCGCGATCGGGCTCACCGGCGTCGCCATGGGCGCGGGACGCACGCGCGCCGATCAGCCCGTCGATCCCGCGGTCGGCATCGCCATCGACAAGAAGCCGGGCGACGCGGTGCAGACCGGCGAGGTCGTCGCGCGTCTGTTCGTGCGCGATCTCCATGCCGCGGCGGGCCTCGCCGAGCGCGTCGCGGGCGCGTACGCGTACGGCGATCGGCAGCCCGCTGCCGCGCCGCTCGTGGTCGGCCGCATCACCTGAGGATCAGAAGAGCGAGGCGAGGCTGCTCGTCTCGATCGCGACGAACGCGAGCGCGCCGGCGACGGCCGCGACGATCACCGCGGTGAGCTTCGGCCCGGCGCCCTCGCGCACGAAGAGGTGCGCCGCGCGGCCGGCGGCGCCCACGGCCATGGCGCCGAGCGCGAGCGGCACGACGTAGGGCAGGAGGAGCGCGCCGTCCGGCGGGCTCGGGTTGTCCTCCGTCGACACGAGCGTCACCGTCACCATCGCGAGCGACGCCACGAGCATCGCGCCGCCCGCCACCACCACCGCCCAGGATCGCGGCCGCATGCGGAGGCCGGCGAACCCGAGCGCGATCGCCGCGACGAGCGCGATCCCGGAGACGACGCCGGACTGCGCGGTGGACGTGCCGTCGAACGCATGCGGCAGGAGGCTCGTCACCGCACGTCCGCCGTGACGATGCGCGACCTTCGCCAGGCCCGCGGCGACGCCGGCGAGAAGGACGGACGCGCCGGCGTGCGCGAGGAGCTTCCGCGCGATCGACGGCTCGTCGTCGGAGAGATCGCGTACCGCCGCCGTCGCGCGTCGATGCGCGACCTCGAGGCCGCTCGCGGTCGCCGCGATCGGGGCGCGACGCACGGACGATGCGGGCGCCTGCGCCGCGGCCATGCTCGCCAGCGAGCCGTCGCGCTCGATCTCCATGTCGAAGTCGTCGAAGGCCGCCGCGGGCGACGGCGCGTGGACGGGCGCGGGCTTCGGCGACGGCGCGCGCGCGGGAACGCCGCGCGAGGCCGGCGGCGGGAGGTCGAGATCGGGAACGACCGCGTCGGCGGCGAGCGCCGCGGGCGAAGGCGACGGCGGGCTCTCGTCGATCTCGCGCAAGAGCTCGGGGAACGTGAGCTTCGGTGGAACGAGCTGCGCGACCCAGAACGAGAGCTCCTCGGCGCTCGCCTCGGGGATCCGCTCGCCGCGCGCCTCGTCGATCGCGCGGCGGAGCGCCTCCGCCGTCGGGAAGCGCGCGTCGCGCTCGCGACTGAGCGCACGCGCGACGACGTTCGCGACGGGCTCGGGGACGCCGGGGTTCTTCGCGCGCACGTCGGGGATCGGATCGTTGAGGACCGCGAGATACGTGGCCGCGCTCGTCTCGCGGCGGAAGAGGCGCTCGCCCGCGAGCAGCTCCCAGAGCACGACGCCGAGCGCGAACACGTCGGTCCGCCGATCGATGTCGCGGCCGTGGATCTGCTCGGGCGACGCGTACGACGGCTTGCCCTTGAGCGACTCGGTGCGCGACCCCTCGAGCGTCGCGAGGCGCGCGACGCCGAAGTCGACGAGCTTCGTCACGCCGTCGTAGCCGATGAGGATGTTGTGCGGCGAGACGTCCTGGTGGACGAGGCCGAGCGGCCCGCGCTGCGCGTCCACCAGCTCGTGGGCGGCGTGCAGGGCGCGGGCGACGTCCGACGTGATGCGGAGGGCGATGTCGATCGGCGCGGGACCCTGGAGGCTCTTCTGGATCGCGCCGAGCGGCGCGCCGTGCACCAGCTCCATCGACAGGACCATGAGCCCGTCGTGCTCGGCGACGTGGTACGTGCGGACGATGTTCGGGTGATCGAGCCGCGTGGCGATCGCCGCCTCGCGCAGGAACGCGCGGAGCTCGCCCTCGTCGCTCGCCACGTTGGGCGACAGGACCTTCAGCGCGAGCAGCTCACCCGGCTTCGCGCCCTCGACGCGCGCCGCGTAGACCGTCGCCATCCCTCCTGCTCCGAGCTTCCGCCCGACGGTGAACGGCCCAAGCTTGCGTGCGATCGGTGCTTCCCCGATGGGTGGCACGATCGCAGGCTATCACTTGAGCCGCGCGCCCGGGGGAGCGTCGCCGTCGACCGTCGCGAGGATCAGCTTCTCGGACGGTCCCGTCGCGAGCAGCATGCCGTGCGACGTCAGACCCTTGCCGAAGTCGCGCGGCGCGAGGTTCGCCACCACGACGACCTTGCGGCCGACGAGCTGCTCGGGCGTGAACGTGAGCGCGAGCCCGGCGACGATGGTGCGCGGCTCGGGCTCGCCCACGTCGACGGTGAGCCGGAGGAGCTTGTCCTTCTTCGGGACCTTCTCGCACGTCTTCACCAGGCCGACGCGGAGGTCGACCTTCGCGAAGTCGTCGTAGGTGATCGTGGACGAGGCCGCCTCCGCCGCCGGGGCCGCCGGGCCGCCCGCAGCCTTCGTGGGCGGGGCCTCGGCGGGCGTCTCCTTCGGCGGGACGAGCGTCGCGAGGATCTTCGCCTGCGCCTTGTCGTCGTAGGTCGGGAAGAGCGCCCCCGCGGGTGCGAGCGCGAGGCCGGCACGGATCGAGGGCATCTCGAGTGGCCAGATGTCGACGCCGATGCCCGGCCGCACGGGGAGGAGCCCGAGCTGCGCGCGCATCTCGTCGCTCTTCTTCGGCATCGCCGGCCAGATCATGACGCTGAGCGCCTCGAGCACGCGGAGCAGGCGCGAGAGGATCTTCGCGATGCGCGCGCCGTTGCCCTTCTTCGCCTCGGCCCACGGCGCCGCGCGGTCGACGTACGCGTTCGCCGCGCTCGACAGCTTCAGCGTCTGCTCGAGCGCGACGTGCGGGGCGAGATCGGTCCACGCGGTGCGCGCGGCGGCGACGCACGACCGGTACGCCTCTCCGAGCTCCGCCTCGATCGGTCCGTCGGTGCTCGGATCGTCGTCCGGGTGCTTGCCCTCGGTCATCTTCGTGCAGAGGCCGAGCACGCGCGACAGCAGGTTGCCGATGTTCTTGCCGAGGTCGGCGTTGTAGCGCTCGAGCAGCGCCGCGTGATCGAAGTCGCCGTCCTGACCGAACGCCACTGCGCGGAGCAGGTAGTAGCGGAGGACGTCCGAGCCGAGCTCCCCGGCGATCTTCAGCGGATCGACCGCGTTGCGCAGCGCCTTCGACATCTTCTGACCGTCGATGGTGAGGAAGCCGTGCGCGTAGACCACGTTCGGCAGCTCCGCCTCGGGGTAGCCGGCGGCGAGGAGGAACGCGGGCCAGTAGACCGCGTGGAAGCGGAGGATGTCCTTGCCCACGAGATGCACCACGCGTCCGCTCGGCGGCCAGAAGCGCGTGAGATCGCCGTGGCCGAGCGCGCTGCGGTAGTTGGTGAGCGCGTCGAACCACACGTACATGACGTGCTTCGGGTTGCCGGGGACGGGGATGCCCCACGTGAAGCTCGTGCGCGAGCACGACAGATCGCGCAGACCCGATCGGACGAAGCTCAGCACCTCGTTCCGGCGCGTCTCCGGCTGGATGAAGTCGGGATGACGCTCGTAGAAGTCGAGCAGCGCCTTCTCCCACTTCGACAGGCGGAAGAAGTACGTGCGCTCCTTCACGCGCTCGACGGGCTTCTTGTGCAGCGGGCAGACGTTGCCCGGCTGCTCGAGCTCCTTCTCCGTCTTGTACGACTCGCAGCCGACGCAGTACCAGTCCTCGTAGTCGGCCTCGTAGAGGTCGCCGTTGGCCTCGATCTTCTTCCACAGCTCTTTGACGAACGCCTCGTGGTCGTCGTCGGTCGTCCGGATGAAGCGGTCGTAGACCACGTCGAGCTTCGGCCAGGCCTCGCGGAAGCGCGCGCTGATCCGATCGCAGAACGTCTTCGGATCGAGGCCCTGCTCCGCGGCGACGCGCTCGATCTTCTGTCCGTGCTCGTCGGTGCCGGTGAGCATGAACGTCTCGTCGCCGGCGAGCAGGTGATAGCGGCGGAGCGCGTCCGCGATGATGGTCGTGTACGCGGTGCCGAGATGCGGCACGTCGTTGACGTAGTAGATCGGCGTGGTGACGTAGAACCGTCCCATGGGAGGGGACGGGTCATAGCACGGGATCGCTAGGCGCGGCGTTCGGGACGGGACGCCCGCGCGGGCGGTTCGACGGACACGCGCGCCGCGAGCGGCGCCTCGTCGAGCGCCCGGCGGACGGCCATCATGAACGGGCGATCGATGGCGACGCGGATGTCGCGGGCCGGCGGAGGCTCGGCCGGAGCCTGGAGCAGCTTCAGCCCTCGCGTCAGCGCACGGCCGAGCCGGCCGCTCGCCTCGCGATGCGCGTTCGGCTCGCGCGGGACGATCGACGCCGGCATCGGCGCGACGAGCACGACCTCGTTGCCCGCCTGCCGGAGCCACGTCGCCTGATAGAGCGCGGCGGCCTGCCCCGTGGACTCGTGGAACATGAGCGCGCGCCACTCGAGCTGGCTCGTCAGATCGAACGTGCGGTCCGCGACCGAGAGCGTCGCCCGCTCGAGCGCGATCGGCGAGCCTCGCCCGTCGCTCAGGAACACGCGCCCGAGCGCGTCCTTGTCCCGGCCCTCGACCACGCGGACGAGCGACGCGGCGTCGCCGGCGGTGAGCGCGGCATCGTGCGCGACGCCGTCGACGAGATCGAGATCCGCGAGCACCGCGATGCGCGCGAAGAGGTCGTCGTCCTCCTCCGAGCGCCCGTCGATGCGCGTCGGGACGTAGCGCGTCTGGGTCGGCGTGGTGAACGCGAGGAGCGCGTGCGGGCGTCCGTACGATGCGAGCAGCGACACGCCGAACGGCTGATCCCACGCGAGCACCGGCTTCTCGCCGTCGGGGGTCACGCGCGTCAGGCCGTCGTCGCGAAGCTCGATCGTCGCGCCGCTCGGCCTGGGCCGCGGGCGCTTCGTGCGCGATCCCCAGCCGATCGCGGCGACGCCCGCGCAGGCCGCCGCGACCCGCAGGGCGATGCCGAGCGCCGAGGAGCCCCCGAAGGCGAGCGACACGCACGTGGCGGCCACGATCGCGATCCCCACCACGCGGGCGATGCGCCGCGTGCGCGCCGACCCGTCCGGACCGGCGCTCGCATGCAGGAGCGGCCAGGCTTGGTGACGTCGCGGGGAAAAAGGCCGACGCATTCCGGGCACCTCGAAGACGAACAGCGCGACGTGGCGGACGTTTCCATAACTAGCACCGCCGCCGGCCCTGCGCCCCGCCGAACCCGTCGCGACCGGGCGTTCGGTCGGCCAAGGTGTGAGCGGGTAGGGCAGAGGTTCGACGCGGCGATGCTGCTTCCTCTTGGATGTTGCATGCGCCGCCCCGATCGCGCGTTCTGGTGCCGCGCCTCTACTTCGAGGCGGGATCGGCCGGCGCGCCGTCGGCGTCGTCGGGCGCGCCGTCGCCGTCGAGATCGCGCACGGGGGCGGGGAGGCCGGTGATGACCGGCACCTTCCCCGCGAACGCGTCGTCGAAGAAGCGGACCATGGCGGCCTGCAGCTCGCGGTACGGACAGGGGGCGTCGAACGGTCCGCCCAGGCGATCGACGACGAGCCTGCCCTTGTCGTCGTTGAACGGGATCTTGTAGCTGCGGCTGCTCCTCGAGCGATGGAGGTCCGCGCCGTGCGTCGCGGGCGAGACCTGCGCGATGAGCGCGGTGACGCCGGCGACGGGCGTGTCGTGGAAGCCGGTGGCGTCCGGATCGACGTTCGGCAGGACGATGCCGCCGCCGCGGTACGGCGCGTGCGAGCGGAGGTCGCCGACCCCGGCGTTCGGGCCGACGTTGGGCGTGGCCATCGACCATCCGCCTGCGCGCGCGAGCGCCTCGTTGCCCTCGTTCGCGACGAGCTCGTCGTAGAGCACCTCGATCTGGAAGACGTTGCGAGGCTTGGTCGGCGCTCCGGAGAGCGGCATCGGCGTCTTCACGATCCGGTCCGCGTAGGCGATCGGATCGCCGCCCTCGGCGAGCGCCTGGCCGAGCGCGACGACCGGATGCGCCTCGCTGTACTGGCCGCCGAGGAAGCCGAAGTTGAGCGAGCCCGCGAGCGAGAGCTGCGCGTTGACCACCGGACCGTGCGCGGCGATCTCCTGGAGGATGCCGCCGCCGCCGACGTTGAGCGTCCACGCCTTCACGTTCGGCTCGATCGCCGCCGCGGTCGCGCCCTCGATCGCGCCGAGCGAGTCGCCCACGTAGGCGATCTTGTCCGGATCGATCTTCGGCACGTCGCCGGTCGTCTTCAGCGGCGTCAGGTCGGGGTTCGCGCGCAGCAGCTTCACCAGCTGCGCGGTGTCGAACGAGGCATGGCGGACCTGGTCGCGCAGCGCGAGGATGTTCTTGAGGCCGCCGAACAGATCGAAGCTGCCCGCACGCTCCTTGCGCACGTCGTCGACGGCGACGAGATCGGCCATCCCGTCCGGCCCGTCGTAGGTCGCGCCCGGCGCCTTCGCCCAGTCGCTCGTCTGGTCGACGTGGAACTTCGGATCGTTCGCGCGCGCCCCGAAGGTGACGCTGTCGATCGCGACGGTCATCCACCCCTTCTTCGCGAACGTGTTGGCGAGCGCCATCATGTACGCGCGCGAGCTCGAGAGCCCGTGCTGCGCGATCACCACCGGATAGCCGCTCGGCGGCATGGCCGCGTCGGGGACCACGATGGTCACCCAGATCTTCGACGTCGGCTTCTCCGGCGCCGGGATCGGCTTGCCCGACGCGTCGCGCGCGAAGGTGGCGTGCTCGACGTCGTCGTACTTCCCGGGCCGCACCTGGAGGTAGTTGATCGCGTCGAACACCGCGGTGCCGACCGCCGCGATCTCGTCGTGCGCGCGGACGGACAGCGACTCGTCGGGATCGTCGGTGCCGTCGGGCAGCTTCTTGTCCGCGGGCACCACGCCGAGCCACGCGTCGAGCGACGCGGTGAAGCCCGCGGGGAGCACGCCTCCGGGGCTCGCGGCGAACTTCACGGCTCCCATCGGAGCCATCGAGGCCGCGTCCCACTTCAACGTCGCCGCGGGGGCGGACTCGAGCGCGTCGCGCATCGCGTACGTCTCCGCGATGATCTTCTGCGTCGTGTACGGGCTGAGGGCGACGATGCGATCGGCGCCGAGCGCGCCGCCGAGGGCGCGCTTCACCTCGTCGTACGCCGCGCCGTAGACCGCCGCGAGCGGCCCCTCCTTCTTCTCCACCGCGGCGAGGAGCTCGTCGCTCGGGGCGATGTTCCGCCCGTCCTTGTCGCGCACGCGGCTCGTGACCACCGCGCAGTAGCGATGGCCCTCCTCGAGCACCACACCGCGCGCCGGACCGACCGCGAGCAGCGAGCGGCCGCCTTCGACCTGGTCCTCGTCGTGCACCGTCGCGCGGCAGGGCACGCGCTGTCCGCTCTCGAGGTCGACGAGGAACACGGAGCTCCTGTCGCTCGCGCACTCGACCTCGTCGGCGGGGAGGCTTGCGCGATCGACGAGCGCCGTGCCCGGCTCGCCCGTGTCGGGGTTCGGCGGCTTGCGCGGATCGTCGATGGGGAAGAGGACCGGCGCGATGCGCGACCATCCGTTCAGCCGCGCGAGCTGATCGGAGAGGAAGCGGCCGTTTCGCTTGAACGTGCGCTCGATGCCGGGCAGCGGACCGAAGCGTCCGTTCACGAGGTACACGTCCGAGGGGAAGGGGACGTCGAGGAACGCCGGCAGCGGCCCTCCGCCCTCACCGAGCGTGAAGCGCGCGGTCGGCGGCTGCTGGCGCATCGCGAGCACCGGCGGATCGTCGTCGACGCCGCACGCGACGATCGGCAGGAGGAACGCGAGACCCGGGACGAGGAGGGACCGGAGGCGCATCGGCCCTGGATATACACCGAGTGGCGCGGTGCGGCTTCCGGGTGTAGAACGCCCCGCCATGCGCACTCGGCTCTTCGTCCTGGCGGCTTCGGTGACCTCCCTCGCGGCTGCGCTGATTGCGCAAGGATGCGGCGAGACCGAGGAGACGGCCGTGCCGTCGACGGATGCGGGCACCGACGTCACCGACAGCGGGAAGAAGGAGACGGCGCCTCCGGTGGAGGAGGACGCGTCTCCGTGTGACACGTCCGCGGACTTCACGAAGGAGATCCCGGACGCGGCGATCGCCGACGGCGCGTCGACCACCGGCCTGTGCGTCGGCTGCGCGCAGAAGAACTGCAAGAAGTACATCGACGACTGCAACGCGAACTGCGAGTGCCAGGGGCTCGCGGCCGACGCGCTCGAGTGTTACGCGAAGTCGAGCGGCGACATCGTCGGCTGCCTCGGGAAGTTCGCGAACTCGAGCCCGAGCAAGCAGACGCAGCAGACCGGCATCGGCCTGTTCACGTGCCTCAACGGCAACTGCAAGGACGAGTGCCAGACCGAGGCGCTCAACCCGGACGCGGGCGACGCGGGCGACGGCGGCGACGCCGACGCGAGCTGATCGCGGTCAACCGTACTTACGCAGCTTCCGCCAGAGCGTGTTGCGGCCGATGCCGAGCGCGCGCGCGGCCTCGATCTGCGAGCCGCCGCACGCCTCGAGCGTGCGCAGCACGTGCTCGCGCTCGACGTCCTCGAGCGTGCGGGGGCGGGACGTGCGTGCGCTCGACGGCCCGGCGGTCAGCTCCTCGGGGAGGTGAGCGACGTCGATGACGCCGTCCTCGGCGAGCGCGATGCCGTGCCGGACGGCGTTCTCGAGCTCGCGCACGTTGCCCGGCCAGGCATGCTCCTCGAGCACGCGCTCGGCGGCCTTCGAGAAGCGGAGGTCCTCGCGCCGCTCCTGCCGGAGGAACATCTGCGCGAGGGGGAGGATGTCCTCGCGCCGCCCGCGGAGCGGAGGCACGGTCAGCGTCAGCACCTTGAGGCGGTAGAGGAGGTCCTCGCGAAACGTGCCGGCCTCCACGCACGCGCGCAGGTCCCGGTTCGTCGCGCACACGATCCGCACGTCGATCGCCGACGAGCGCGTCTCGCCGACGCGGCGGACCTCGCCGTCCTGGAGCGCGCGCAGCAGCTTGGCCTGGAGCGCGAGCGGCATCTCGCCGATCTCGTCGAGCAGCAACGTCCCGTTCGCCGCCGCCTGGAAGAGGCCCTCCTTCTCCGACGCGGCGCCGGTGAACGCGCCGCGCGCGTGTCCGAAGAGCTCCGACTCGAGCAGGTCGGGCGGCAGCGCCGCGACGTTCACCGCCACGAACGGACCGCCGCGCCGTGCGCTGCTCGTGTGGATCGCGCGCGCGACGATCTCCTTTCCGCTCCCGGTCTCGCCGAGGATCATCACCGGCGCTTCGGCCGCGGCGAAGCGCGCGGCGCGCTCGAGCACGGTGCGCATCGCGGCGCTCCGGGCAAAGACGCGCGACGATCGCCGCGCGAGATCGACGACGGGGACGATCCCGCAGACGTCGCAGCGTTCGGCGGTGGTCGGAGGGGCGGACCTGCGTGCATGTTCCATGGTGTTCCGGTCTGGAACATGGGGCCTCCCGGCCTGGAAGACCAGCCCCATTTCGAACGGCGCTTTCTCGGCCGGGGCGGATGGTACGCCCGGTGCAGAGGGCGGCGCTCGAAGGAGCCCCCATGCCCGTCCTGGAGCGTAGCGCGACCGTCGCGCAGATCGTCCTCGATCACCCCGAGTGCGCGCGGATCTTCCGCGAGCATCGCATCGACTTCTGCTGTCGCGGCCAGATGACCGTCGCCGAGGCGTGCGCCGGGAGCGGCCAGGACGCCGCCGCGCTGATCGACGAGCTCGAGCGCGCGATCGGCGAGCGCTCGCGCAAGGACGTCGATCCGCGCGGGCTCGCGACGCCCGAGCTCGTCCAGCTCATCGTCGCGCGCCATCACGAGTACCTCCGCAAGGCGCTGCCGTTCGTCGAGCAGCTCGCCCGCAAGGTCGCGCGCGTCCACGGCCGGCACGACGCGCGCCTCGCGCCGCTCGCCGACGTGGTCACCGAGCTCGGCGAGACGCTGCTCGAGCACATCGACGACGAGGAGGCCTCGCTGTTCCCCGCGCTCCTCGCCGGCGCGCCGGACCGCACGTGGGTCGAGGGCGAGCTCCGCGCGATGAACGACGAGCACCTGCGCGTCGGAGACCTGCTCTCGCGCATCCGTACGCTCGCCGGCGACTTCGCGCTCGCACCGGAGTGGGCGTGCGCGAGCTACCGGACGCTCATGCGCGAGCTCGAGGAGATCGAGAGCGACACGTTCACCCACGTCCACCACGAGAACCACGTGCTGGTCCCGCGGTTCGCGTCGGCGCAGGCCCCGGCATGAGGAAGCGATCGCTCCTGCCTCTGAGCGGCGGGCCGTTCACGACGCCGTTCGACATGCTGTCCGGGTGCCACGAGCGCATCCGCATGTTCAGCGGCGTGGCGACCCGGCTCGCGGTCGAGACCGCGCCGCCGGAGCAGGTCGTCGAGGCGGCGTCGCGGCTCTGCCTGTACTTCGGGACCGCCCTGCCGCTCCACGAGCAGGACGAGGAGGACACCCTCTTCCAGGCGATGCGCGACGCCGGCGCGCCGGGAATGGATCCGCTCTTCGCGCGCCTGCGCGACGAGCACCGGGCGATCGAGGCGGTCCTCGCGCGGCTGATCCCCGCGTGGACCTCCCTCGCGCACGCCCCCGAGGTGATCGAGCGCCATCGCGCGCCGCTGCGCGAGGGCGGAGAGGAGCTCTCCGCCGCGTTCGCCCCTCACCTCCGGATGGAAGAGGAGGAGCTCTATCCGCTCGCGCGGCGCTCGCTCTCGGAGCCCGTGCTCGCGTCGATGTTGCGGGAGATGCGCGCCCGCCGAGCGCCGGTGATCGACGCGCTCCACGCCCTGCACCAACCGCCCATCGAAGGAGATCGAGCATGACCGAGCACACGCATCGCCACCTGACGCCCGAGCGCATCTACCCGTTCGACGCCCGTGGCATCGCCAAGCGCTTCCGGCACTCGGCGATCTTCGGAGCGCTCGACGCGCTCACGTCGGGCGAGAC
Organism: Labilithrix sp.; assembly: GCA_039809525.1. GTDB lineage: Bacteria > Myxococcota_A > Polyangia > Polyangiales > Polyangiaceae > Labilithrix. Next base: position 17,423 of record JBDHVD010000023.1, read on the forward strand.
GATGCTGTTCGTGAACGATCACGATCCGATCCCGCTGCTCCATCAGCTGCGTGATCGCTACGGCGACGCGGTCGCCATCGAGTACCAGCGCCGAGAGCCTGGTGCGATCGAGATCGCGTTCACGAAGCGTTGAATCCGTGGACGGCGTTGCAACTCGTCGGACGCGTTTTCGCGCATCTGCGCGTGGCACGCGCCTCGCAGCCCTGTGTCGATCCGGAGGATGGACGCATGAAGCGAGGGGGCCCCGCGACCGAGGATCTTGCGCTTCCCGCACCGATCATGAGGTGCACCGTCTGTGGATCGGCAGTCGACACGTGCACCCTGTGTGGCACGGGGTTCCTCAAGGAACATGCGATCCGCTGCCGGCGTGAGGACGGTCATGATCACGACGCCTGCGCGCTCGCGCGGAGGCGGCCGTCGAGCTGGCCGCCTCCGGCCGACGATTCGCCGGCCGCGATGCGACGGAGCGGCTTCCGTCCTCGCGGCGTCGAGTGACGGTCAGGCGCGGCGGAGCGTGTGGGCGCGATGGTTCGCGACCCACGGCGAGAGGCGCGAGCCGGTCTCGCCCGCCTGCGCGGCCGTCGCGCCGGTCGCCCGCTCCATGCGCGCCGCCGCGATGGCGATCGCCACGGCCACCGCATCGCGGTCGGCCTCGGCGACGTTCGCGTAGCCGAGCAGGGAATCGGCGTTCCGCTCGATGAAGCCGGTGTCGTAGGTGCCGGCGACGAACTCGGGATGCTGGAACAGCTTCTCGTGGAACGCGAGGTTCGTCCGGATGCCCGTGACGACGTACTCGGAGAGCGCGCGCCGCATCCGCTCCACCGCGCGCTCGCGCGTGGGCGCCCACACGCACAGCTTCGAGACCAGCGGATCGTAGAAGCTCGAGATCTCCGCGCCCGGATACGCGCCGCCGTCGTCGCGCACGCCGGGGCCCGACGGGGTGACGAGGTTGCCGATGCGACCCGGCGAGGGGAGGAAGCCGTTCGACGGGTCCTCCGCGTAGACGCGGCACTGGATGGCCGCGCCGCGCGCCTGGAGGTCGGTCTGCACGAACGGCAGCTTCTCGCCCTGCGCGACGTTCACCATCTCGCGCACGAGGTCGAGGCCGGTGACGAGCTCGGTCACCGGATGCTCGACCTGCAGGCGCGTGTTCATCTCGAGGAAGTAGAAGTTGCCGTCCTCGGCGAGGAGGAACTCGAACGTGCCGGCGCTGTGGTAGCCGACCGCCTTCGCGCCCTGGACCGCGATGGCGCCCATCCGCGCGATCAGGTCGCGCGTCGCCTGCTTCGCCGGCGTGGGCGTCTCCTCGACGACCTTCTGGTTGCGCCGCTGGATCGAGCAGTCGCGCTCGAAGACGTGCACCATGTTGCCCTCGCGATCGCCGAGCACCTGGATCTCGACGTGGCGCGGGCGGATGATCGCCTTCTCGAGGTAGACGGTGTCGTCGCCGAAGAACTTCTTCGCCTCGCTCCGCGCGCGCTCCCACGCGCTCGCCATCTCGGACTCCGAGGCGACGAGGCGCATGCCCTTGCCGCCGCCGCCCGACGCTGCCTTGAGCATCACGGGGAAGCCGATCTTCTTCGCCGCGGCGGTGGCCTCGTCGGTCGTCTCGCACTTCGCGCCGGGCACGATGGGCACGCCGGCGGCGCTCATCACGTCACGCGCCGCGGTCTTCGACCCCATCTTCCGCATCGCGCTCGCGGGCGGTCCGATGAACGTGATGCCCGCGCGCTCGCAGGCGTCGGCGAACTCGGGGTTCTCGCTGAGGAACCCGTAGCCCGGGTGGACCGCGTCGCAGCCGGCCTTCTTCGCGACGTCGATCACCTTGTCGATGCGGAGGTAGCTCTCCGACGCGGCGGCGGGGCCGACCGGGTACGCCTCGTCGGCGAGCCGGACGTGGAGCGCGGCGCGATCGGCGTCCGAGTAGATGGCGACCGCGCGGATGCCCATCTCGTGGAGGGTGCGCGTGACGCGGACGGCGATCTCACCGCGGTTGGCGACGAGGACCTTCTTGAAGGCGCGAGGCATGCCCGCCATCGATATACCGTCCGCGGCGCGTCTGCTAGATCGGGAACATGTCCCAGCTGCAGGCGCCGCGCGAAGGCCTCATGCCTGGAGCGTCCGGCGGTGAAGAGCTCCTCTTCGCCGGGAGCCCGGCCGTCGTGCAGGGATTCGGCGGCCTCGTGCTCGCGATCCTGACGCTCGGGATCTCGCTGCTCGTCCAGTGGGTGCGGACCCGGGCCGTCCACTACAAGATCACGACCCAGCGGATCGTGATCGAGCAAGGCATGTTCGGCAAGCGGATGGAGCAGATCGATCTCTACCGCGTCGTCGACTACGTCGTGGATCGTCCGTTCGGCCAGCGCATCATGGGGACGGGCAACCTCTTCCTCCAGGCGATGGACAAGACCACGCCCGAGATCCGGATCACCGGCATCAAGACCGACGTCGTGGCGCTCTACGAGCGCCTCCGCTACGCGACCGAGCAGGAGAAGAAGCGCCGCGGCGTCCGCGTCGTCGACGACGAGCGCCCATGACCGATCGGCGCTCGCCTCCTCCGGGTCGGACGCTCTCGTTCGACTTCGATGCGCTTCCGCCGTCGCCGCGCGCGCCGGAGCCGGCCCCGCCGCCGCCTCGCCCGCAGGCGGAGCCGCCGGCGCCGCCGAAGAAGCCGGAGCCGACGGTGATCACCGTCGGCGCGCTCGCGCGTCTCGTCGGACGGTCGCTCGAGCGCGCGTTCCCCGAGAGTGTGTGGGTCGAGGGCGAGGTGAGCGGCGCGAAGCCCGCCGCGAGCGGTCACCTCTACTTCTGTCTCAAGGACGAGGACGACGAGGCGGTCGTCGACGTCGTCATGTACCGCTCGAGCGTCACGCCGCGCATGCGGACGCTGCTCAAGGACGGAGCGCGCATCCGCGTGCGCGGGAAGCCGACCTTCTGGGCGCCGCGCGGGAAGCTGCAGCTCGTCGCCGATCGGCTCGAGCCGACGGGCAAGGGCGCGCTGCTCGAGGCGCTCGAGAAGCTGAAGGCGAAGCTCGCGGCCGAGGGCCTGTTCGCGCAGGAGCGCAAGCGCCCGCTGCCGAGCGATCCGCGGGTCATCGGCGTGGTGACGAGCGCGAGCGGCGCGGTGATCCACGACATCTGCAAGGTCGCCTTCCGGCGCGGCGGCGCCCGCATCCTCCTCGCGCCCGCGCAGGTGCAGGGGTTCGGCGCGGCGGAGTCGGTGCGGAGGTCGCTCCGCGCGCTCCAGAAGATCGCGGACGTCGACGTCATCATCGTCGGCCGCGGCGGCGGCTCGCAGGACGAGCTCATGGCGTTCAACGACGAGGACCTCGTGCGCGAGGTGGCCGCCTGCCGCGTGCCCGTGGTGAGCGCGGTCGGCCACGAGACCGACGTGACGCTCGTCGACTTCGCCTCGGATCGCCGCGCCTCGACGCCGTCGCAGGCGGCCGAGCTCGTCGTCCCGGACGCGGCGGGGCGGAGGCACCTGCTCGAGGAGCGATCGATGCGCCTCCGCCGCGCGATGCATGCGCGTCTCGCGGAGGAGCGCGCCGGCGCCGCCGAGCTCGCGCGCGCGTTCGGCGATCCCCGCCTGCTGATCGCGAGCGCGCAGCAGCGCGTGGACGATCACGTGGCGCGCCTCGGTCGCATCGTGACGCGGCGGCTGGCGAAGGAGCGCGAGACGTCCTCGCGCCTCGCCGCGCGGATGACGGCGTCGCATCCGCGCGAGCGCATCGCGCGCGACCGCGCGAAGGTCGCCGAGCTCTCCGCGCGCTTCGGCGAGCTCACCCGCGCGCGCCTCGCGGCCGATCGGGCGCTCGTGGCGCGCGCCGCCGGGCGGCTCGATGCGATGAGCCCGCTGAAGGTCCTCGCCCGAGGGTATGCGATCGCGACGAGGGCGGACGACGGGCGCGCGGTGCGCGACGCCGCCGAGGTGGCGCCCGGCGAGCGCGTGCGCGTCCGCGTCGCGAACGGGGCGTTCGACGCCGACGTCGTGTCGGTCGAGGAAGGTGACGGATGAAGAAGCAGAGGGGCGAGCTCCGCTTCGCGGTGATCGGCTCACCGGTCGAGCATTCCCGCAGCCCCGCGATGCACCGCGCCGCGTTCGCCGCGCTCGGGATGCCGCACACCTACGAGAAGCTCGAGACGCCCGAGGCGGATCTGCCGCGCCGCCTCCAGGAGCTGCGCGACGGGACGTTCGCGGGGCTGAACGTCACCATCCCGCACAAGAGCCGCGTGCTCGATCTGGTCGACGAGCTGTCGCCGAGCGTCCGCGCGATGGGCGCGGCCAACACGCTCGTGCGGACGCCGGACAAGCTCGTCGTCGCGCACAACACCGACGCGCCGGCGCTGCGCCAGGAGCTCGAGGCGCTCGGCGACACCGCGGGCCTCGGGCCGCCGCGGACCGGCGCGATGGAGCAGGCGACGTTCCGCAACCGCTCGGTGCTCGTCCTCGGGACGGGCGGAGCCGCGCGCGCGGCGGTGGTCGCGGTGGCCTCGCTCGGCGCGGCGCGGATCATCGTGCGCGCGCGCAGCTCCGAGCACGCCGCGTCGCTCCACGAGCTCGTGCCGACCACGACGCTCGAGGTGCAGCCGCTCGCGGCGCCCGATCGCGAGCGCGAGGACCTCGCCGCGATCGTCCAGGCGACGAGCTGCGGGATGCAGGGCGGACCCGCGGGCGAGCCGGTGGCCGACGCGGTCGCGTGGGCGTCGGTGCCGGCGGACGCGATCGCCTACGACGTCGTCTACATCCCGCGGAACACGCCGTTCCTCGAGCGCGCACGGCAGCGCGGGCTCGTCTGCGACGACGGCCTCGGGATGCTCGCCCGCCAGGGGGCGCTGGCGTTCCAGCTCTGGCTCGGCGTCGTGCCCCCGCTCGACGTGATGCGAGCGGCGCTGCTAGATCAGACGGCGTGACCGATCGCCCGTCGTCCGCCGCCGCGACCGGCAGCGCGCGCCTGCGCGCCGTCGCGTCGAAGAACGTGCAGCGGCTCGGCTACCGCCGCATCGTCCAGCTGCTCGTCTACCTCGTCATCATCCCGACCGTCCTCCTCCTGGCGATCGGCATCATCTCGATGTTCCTCGAGGGGCGCATCAACCTGCTCTTCGGGATCCTGACGGTCAGCTTCGTCTCCGTCGTCGTCACCGGCGTCGTGCTCGTCCTCGTGTTCGTGCGCCGCGAGGCGAACCTCTCCGAGCTGCAAGCCGACTTCGTCTCCAAGGTCAGCCACGAGCTGCGCACGCCGCTGACGGCCATCCGTCTGTTCGCCGAGACGATCGAGCGCGGCGGCGACGACGAGGCGACGCGCCTGAAGTGCGTGGGCCTGCTCGTGTCGGAGGCCGATCGGCTGTCGAAGCTGATCGAGCGCCTCCTCGACTGGGGACGCATGCAGGCGGGGCGCAAGATCTACGAGCTGCGCCAGGAGAACGTCCGCGCGATCATCGACGAGGCGGTGAAGGCGTACACGCCGCAGCGCGACCTCGCCGGCGACGTCGACTTCGCGGTGACCGTGCCGGACGACCTGCCCGACGTGTTCGTCGATCGCGGAGCGATCGTCGATGCGCTCGTGAACCTGCTGTCGAACGCGCAGAAGTACGGCGGGTCTCCGCCGATGGTTCGCCTCGTCGCTTCGAGCACGCCGGGCGACGGCGTGAGCCTGTCGGTGAAGGACAACGGCGAGGGCATCCCCATGCCGGAGCATCGCCGCATCTTCGAGAAGTTCTACCGCATCGACGATCGGCTCTCGCGCACGAAGGAGGGCTCGGGGCTCGGCCTCGCGATCGTGAAGCACGTCGCGCGCGCGCATCGCGCGCGGGTGGTCGTGGACAGCGCGCCGGGAAAGGGCAGCACGTTCACGCTCGTCCTGCCGGCGATGCGTGCGCTCGCTCCGGACGTCGGGAAAGCTGCGGCAGAGTCGACGTGATGTGCTACGAACCGCCGTCGTGGCGATGATGGACCCGAAGCGGCGGTCCGCGGAGCTCGCGGGCAAGAAGGTCCTCGTGGTCGAGGACGACCCGAGCATCGCCATCGGCCTGCGCATCAACCTCGAGAGCGAGGGCTACGTCGTCGAGCTCGCCGAGGACGGTGAGCGGGCCCTCGAGCTGGCGCGCACCGGCGCGCCCGACCTCGTCGTGCTCGACGTCATGCTCCCGAAGAAGAACGGCCTCGAGGTCTTGCACGACCTCCGGAACGAAGGCCGCATGGTGCCGATCATCATCCTCTCGGCGAAGAGCAACGAGATGGACAAGGTCGCCGGCCTCGAGCTCGGCGCCGAGGACTACGTGGCGAAGCCGTTCAGCCTCGCCGAGCTCCTCGCGCGCGTCCGCGTCGCGCTGCGGAGGACGACGCAGCTCGCGGCCCCGCCGGTCCTCAACCGGGTGTCCTTCGGCGACGTCGACATCGACGTGGACGGACGCACCGTCCGCCGCGGCGGGCACCCGGTGGAGATCACCGCCACCGAGTTCGACGTCCTCATGTGCCTCGTCGCCGAGCGCGGGAAGGCGCTCTCGCGCGAGGAGATCTTCCGGCGCGTGTGGGGACCGAACCACCACGGCACGCCGCGCACGGTCGACAACTTCATCCAGCAGCTCCGGAGCAAGCTGGAAGCCGATCCACAGGAGCCCGCGTTCATCGTCACGGTGCGCGGCGTCGGCTACCGCTTCGACGGGTGAGACCCTCTCATGGACCACAACCTCCTTCGCCAGTACCTCGCCACCGTCTATGACCTCCCCACGGTCAACGGACCCCTGCGCGTCTCGCTCGACGGCGACGCGGTGCAGGACGTCTCGAGCCTGCCCGAGCTGCTCACGCGGCCGTTCACCATCCTGACCGCCTTCAACCCGCGGTCGATGCTCTTGCCGCGCAAGGTCAACGACGCAAGACATGCGGTGCTGCGCGATCTTCTCGTGCTCGGCTGCTACCGGGTCGAGCAGTGCGTCGGCTACGAGGAGGACCCCGAGGGCACGTGGCGCGAGCCGTCGTGGATGGTCCACGGGATGGACCGCGACGAGGCCATCGCGTTCGGGCGCGTGTTCCGCCAGAACACCATCGTGGTGAACCGGTCCGGCCGGCCCGAGCTCATCGTCACCGACCCGACCTGCGACGAGCTGACGAAGACGTTCACCGGCAACTGGCGCGTCCGCGGCTGAGCCGGGCGCACGCCTTGCAGAGCCGGTAGGCCGATCGGCTGCCCCTCCACCTGGGGCTGGCCTTCTGCCGGGCCGCTCCTATGATTATCAGTCGAATGATAAAGAATGCTCGGGGCCTCCTTCCGCCGGCGTTCCTCGGGATCGTCCTCGTGTCGTGCGCCCCCCGGACGACCACGCCCGAGGGCTATCAGGGCGTCGTCGAGCTCGAGGACCGCGTGATCTCGTTCGAGGTGTCCGGGAAGATCGATCGGCTGGTGGTCAAGCGCGGAGACGTGGTGAAGCCCGGCGATCCGCTCGCGCACGTCGAGGACACGCTCGAGCGCCTCGCGCGGAACGCGCGCGAGGACGAGCTCGACGTCGCGCGCGCCGAGCTCGCGCTCGTGCAGGCGGGCTCGCGTCGCGAGGACGTCGCTGCGGTCGCCGCGCAGGTGCGCGGCGCGCAGGCGAGCGAAGCGCTGCTGGCGAAGGCGCTCGATCGCGCGCGCGCGCTCGCGGCGTCGGGCTCCGTCTCGCAGGCCGAGCTCGATCGCGCGTCCGCCGAGCTCGATCGCGCCACCTACGAGCGGAAGGCCCTCGAGCAGCGTCTCGCGCTCCTCCAGCACGGCGCGCGTGCCGAGGAGGTCGAGCGGGCGAAGGCGCGGGCCGAGGCGGCGGCGACGGCGCTCGGCCTCGCCGACGCGCGCCTCGCGCTCTTCTCGCCGAAGACGTCGCACCCCGGCGTCGTGCTCGACACGCACGTCGAGCCCGGCGAGCTCGCCGCGCCGGGCAGGCCGATCGCGACGATCGCGGACGTCGCGCACCCTTACGTCGAGGTGTTCGTGCCGCAGGCGGACGTCGGAGGCATCCACGTCGGCGCGAAGGCGCAGGTGCGGACGGACTCGAGCGCCGCGCCTCTCGGGGGCGCGGTCGAGCACGTCGCGCAGCGCACCGAGTTCACGCCGCGCTTCCTCTTCAGCGAGCGCGAGCGCGAGAACCTCGTCATCCGCGTGCGCGTGCGCGTCGACGATCCCGCCGGAGCGCTGCACGCGGGCACGCCCGCGTTCGTGCGGATCGAGCGATGAACAGCCCGGGCTCGGGCGCGATCATCGAGACCGAGCACCTCTCGCGGCGCTTCGGCGATCTCGTGGCGGTGCGGGACGTGACCTTCGAGGTGCGGCGGGGCGAGATCTTCGGCGTGCTGGGGCCGAACGGCGCCGGCAAGTCGACGACCATCCGCATGCTCTGCGGGATCCTCGATCCGACCGGCGGACGCGGGACGGTCGTCGGCTACGACATCGCGCGCGACGCCGAGCGCATCAAGACGTCGATCGGGTACATGACCCAGCGCTTCAGCCTCTACGAGGACCTCACGGTCGTCGAGAACCTCCAGTTCTACGCCGGCATCTACGGCGTGCCCCGCGCGAAGCGCCGCGCCCGCGTCGACGAAGTGCTCGAGCGCTCGGGGCTCACCGGACGGCGCACGCAGCTCGCGGGCACCCTGAGCGGCGGCTGGAAGCAAAGGGTCGCGCTCGCGAGCGCCACCATCCACGACCCGCCGCTCCTGTTCCTCGACGAGCCCACCGCCGGCGTCGATCCGGTGAGCCGGCGCGATTTCTGGGAGCAGATCCACGCGATCGCCGCGCGGGGCACCACGGCGGTCCTCACGACCCACTACATGGACGAGGCCGAGCGCTGCCACCGGCTCGCCTTCATCTTCCGCGGCACGCTCCTCGACATCGGCACCCCCGACGAGATCGTCGCGCGTCGCGGGCTGCGCGTCGTCGAGCTCGAGGTCGACCGCGCGACGGAGGCGGCCGACGCGCTGCGCGGCGACGGCGCGGTCGAGGAGGTGGCGCACTACGGGCACACGCTGCGCGTCGCGACGCGCGGCGGCGCCGATCCCGGCGCGCTCGTCCGCCGGGTGCTCGCTGCGCGCGGGATCGCGCTCCACGACCTCCGCGCCGCGCGCACGACGGTGGAGGACGCATTCGTCGCGATGGTGCGCGCCGACGAACGGAAGGAGACGTCGTGATCGGGCGGCCGCTGGTCGTCGCGTGGAAGGAGCTGCGCCAGCTGCGGCGCGATCGGCTCACGCTCGCGATGATGATCGTGCTGCCGATCGTGCAGCTGCTGCTCTTCGGCTACGCGATCAACACCGACGTCCGGCACATCCACACCGTGGTGCTCGACGACGATCGCTCCGCCGCATCGCGCGACGTCGTGCGGCGCCTCGAGGCCACGGGGTTCTACGACGTGGTCGGCCACGTCCGCACGTACGACGCGATCGATCGCGCGTTCCGCAGCGGCGACGCGCGGGTCGCGATCGTGGTGCCCGCCCGCTACGCGTCGCATCTCGTCCGCGGAGACGGCGCGCGCCTGCAGCTCATCGTCGACGGGTCGGATCCGCAGGTGGTGGCGAGCGCGACGAACACCGCCTCCGCCCTGGTGGCGGCCGGCGGCGGGCACGTGCTCCTCGAACCGAGCATCCGCTACAACCCGGACCTCCGGACCGCGGTGTACATCGTGCCCGGCCTCGTCGGGGTGATCCTCACGATGACCATGGTGATGCTCACGGCGATGGCGCTCGCGCGCGAGCGAGAGCGCGGCACGCTCGAGCAGCTCATCGTCTCGCCGGTGAAGCCGGTCGAGCTCGTCGTCGGCAAGATCCTCCCCTACGTCGTCATCGGCTACGTGCAGATGGCGCTCATCCTCACGGTCGGACGCGTGGTGTTCGACGTGCCGATCCGGGGCTCGGTCGTTCTCCTGTTCGTGCTGTCGTTCCTGTTCATCGCGGCGAACCTCGCCATCGGCCTGTTCTTCTCCACGCTCGCGAAGACGCAGCAGCAGGCGATGCAGATGTCCTTCTTCTTCCTCTTGCCGAACATCCTCCTGAGCGGGTTCATGTTCCCGTTCGAGGCGATGCCTGCTCCTGCGCGCTTCCTCTCGCAGGGCTTGCCTCTGACGCACTTCCTCCGCATCGTGCGGGGCATCGTGCTGAAGGGCAGCGGTCTCCTGGATCTCGCGGGCGAGCTCACGTGGCTGGCGGCCATCCTCGCCGCGCTCGTGACGCTCACCTCGCTCCGCTTCCGGAAGAAGCTCGTCTGATGGGCCGCCCGCGCAGCGACATCCAGCCGAGGATCCTCCACGCGGCGCGCGCGCGCTTCCTCGCCGACGGCGTGGACGGCGCGTCGCTCCGCAACATCGCGAAGGAGGCGAAGACCAGCATCGGGATGGTCTTCTATTACTACCCGACGAAGGACGCCCTCTTCCTCGCGGTCGTCGAGGAGGTCTACGCGAAGCTCCTCGCGGACCTCGAGCGCATCCTCGCTCCGACCGAGGACGGCGAGGCGACGGTCCGCGAGCGCCTCGGCCGCGCCTTCGCGAGGTTCGGCCAGGCGAGCGACGACGAGATCGACGTCGTGCGCCTCGTCGTCCGCGAGGCGCTCGTCTCGTCCGATCGCTTCCGCGCGGTGCTCGGCCGGTTCCGGAGCGGCCACGTGGCGATGATCCTCCGGACCCTGGCGGAGGGCGTCGATCGCGGGGAGATCGACGACATGCTGCCTCTCGCGGTCGTCCTCGCGGCGACCTTCGGGGTCGGCGGCGTCCCGCAGGTGATGCGCCGGGTGGCGGGCAAGCAGCTGCCGTTCGCGCTGCCGTCCGCCGATGCGCTCGCCGAGTCCGCGCTCGCGATCCTCTTCGAGGGGATCGGAACGAAGGAGAAGACGAAGAAGCCGGAGGGCGTCAGCGCAGCGTCGCGGCCTCGTCGAGCACGTCGATGACGCTCTCGACGTCGCGCTTCGATGGGAAGTCCGCGCCGGCATCTCCATACGCCATCGCGGTCGCCCTCGCCCACGGAGGATCGAGCCACGCGAGCGCGAACAGCGCGGCGTGTCGGACGTCGTGCGGCGCGCGCGGGTTCGACCAGGTCGCCTTCGCGAGCGCGGTCGCTCGCGTCCGGATCTCCGCGGACACGTTCTCCGCCTTGCCGAGCGCGCCGAGGGCCAGGAGCCATTCGCTCGTGAGGGTGCCGCTCTTCGCGCGCCGCTGCGTCTCGGCGAGCGCGGCCTCGATCGAGGCCGGCGGGCACCAGTTCCGCTCCGAGCCGTCGGGCCAGCCGTTGATCCAGGGGTTCGAGAAGTGCGCGTGCCCGTCCAGCACGAGCGAGGCGGCGACCGACGCGTCGATCGGGTCCTTCGAGCCGAGCTCCCGCGCGTACCCGGCGCAATCGGCCGGCGTGGGCGGCTGCTTGCGGGCGTACTGCGCGGCGCGGCTGACGGGCTCGTCGGCCGACAGGAGCTCGCTCGTCAGCGCCTGGATCCGTGCGTCGTTCGGGTTCTCGCGGAGCCAGCAGCTCGTGATCCCCGCGCGGAGGGACGCATCGTGCGCAGCCCCGCGGACCAGCGCCTGGATGCGATCGAACAGACCGGTCTTCGCCAGATCGAAGCGGCACACGATGCCCGCGAGCTCGGTCGCGATCACGCGCGTCCCCTTCGGGAGCGGCTGGTCGAGCGGGACGCGTCCGGGGCCCGGACCGAGCGACTCGCCGACCGCGACGAGCCTCTCGGCGAGCGCGGCGTCGTCACGGAAGAAGTCACGATGGCGCGACGCGGTCTCGGCGCCGAGCTTCGAGATCGCCGGACGCGCGTCCTCGATGATCGCGACCAACGTCGGCGCGTCCGCGCGTTCGACGCGCATCGCCTTGTAGGCGCGGACCGCATCGCAGGGCTTGAAGTGCGGCCCCCACTCGCTCGGCGTGCACTCGGCGAGGATCCGCTTCATCGCCGCCACGATGCGCGGCGCGTTGCCCGGCGCGTCGAGCCCGCGGGCGGCCGCGGGCGTCGTGACGGGAGCGCTCGCCTCGGCGGGCACCGGCTTCGGCGGCTCCGACCGGCTGCACGCCGCCGCGAGGGCGAGCACCGTCGCATGGGTCATGCGTCGCATCGACTCACGCGTCCTTCGCGCAGCGGAAGCCGGTCATGCGCAGGCGGAAGCCCGCGGGGTGATGCACCCGGTTGGTGCTGCGGAGGCCCCACGCCGGGTAGTTGTAGGCGCCTCCGCGGATCGTCTTCTCGCAGACCGTGGGGATCGGGTTCGACCCGGTGAAGCCCTGCTTCTTCTCCGCGCGCAGCTTGTCCTGCGTCGCCTTGATCTCCTCGCACGTCCCCACGCGCCCGCGCGCGTAGGCGAGCGGATCGTAGTCGTCCTCGATCCACTCCCAGACGTTGCCCGCGAGGTCGTCGTGGCCGTACGGACCCTTGCCGAGCGGATGCGTGGCCACGTCCTCGGGCGCGTTCGCGTCGAAGACCGTCCGCTCGTGGGTCGGCGGATCGTCTCCCCACGGGAACTTCCGTCCGTCGTCGCCGCGGACCGCGCGCTCGAACTCCGCCTCGCGCGGGAGGCGCTTGCCCTTCCACGTGCAGTACGCCGTCGCGTCGTGCCAGGACACGCCCACGATCGGTTTGTTCGGTCCCTTGAACAGGCCGTGGAACGCGCCGATGCTCTGCTCGTCCGGCGGCCGGCAGACGCCCGCGGTCACGCACGCCTCGTAGGCCGACTGCGTCACCTCGGTGCGGTCGAGCCAGAAGGACGCGACGGTCACCTCGTGCGCAGGACGCTCGTCGCCCTCGCCGCCTTCGTCGCGTCCCATCCGGTACGAACCGCCGGGGACGAGGAGCATTCCCTCGGGCGCGGGTCCGGCCGCGTCGTCCCGGCCCGCGTCCGGAGCGCCGGCCTCCGGTGCGGCGGCGCCGGCGAGCGGCTCGATCGGCGTCGCGCTCGCGTCGGCCGCGCTCGATGCGAGCGGAGGAGGCGCGGGCGCCGGAACGGGCTCCGAGGGCGGGCCCTGCCGGCAAGCGGCGAGGGACAGGACGATGGCGACCGCGAACCGTCTCACGTGTGGTAACGAGTACCGCGACGCCGTGATCTCCGTCGAGAACCTCGTGAAGCGGTACGGCGCGAAGACCGCCGTGGACGGCCTCTCGTTCGAGGTCGACAAGGGCGAGGTCGTGGGTTTTCTCGGCCCGAACGGCGCCGGCAAGAGCACCACGCTGCGCATCCTCGCCGGCTTCCTCGGCATGACCAGCGGCAAGGTCACCGTCGCCGGACACGACATCAAGGAGGAGAGCCACGCGGCGCGTCAGAAGCTCGGCTACATGCCCGAGGCGGTGCCGCTGTACCCCGAGATGCGGGTGCACGAGTACCTGCGCTTCCGCGCCGAGCTGAAGCGCGTGCCGCGCGGCGATCGGACGTCGTTCGTCGACGACGCGATGGGCAAGGCGAACGTCACCGACGTCGCCAACGTCGTCATCGGCAACCTCTCGAAGGGCTACCGGCAGCGCGTGGGGCTCGCCGATGCGCTCGTCGCGCGCCCGCCGCTGCTCGTCCTCGACGAGCCGACCGCGGGGCTCGACCCGAACCAGATTCGCGAGGTGCGCGAGGTCATCAAGAACCTCGGCAAGGAGCACACCGTCCTGCTCTCGACGCACATCCTCAGCGAGGTCGAGGCGAGCTGCTCGCGCGTCGTGGTGATCGCGCGCGGCAAGCTCGTCGCCGCCGGCACGATGGAGGAGCTCGCGAAGAAGCGGCGCAACGCGGGCCTCGTGGTGGTCGCGCGGGGCGACGCCGCGCCCGGCGTCCTCCGCGGGATCGACGCCGTCGCGAACGTCGAGCAGGACGGCGACCGCCTGCGCTGCACGTGGACGAAGAAGATCGACGAGGCCTCCGCCGCGCGCGCGACGGAGGAGGCGGTCGCGGCGCTCGTCCGCGCGGGCTGCTCGGTCCGCGAGGTGCGACCGATCCGGAGCTCGCTCGAGGAGCTCTTCGCCGAGCTGACGGAGAAGCAGCGCGAGCCGGACGAACGAGAGGAGGAGCCCTCGTGAGGTCCTTCTGGCCGATCTACAAGCGCGAGCTCTTCGCGTTCTTCGTCACCCCGCTCGCGTGGGTGCTGATCACCGTCTTCCTCTTCGTGCAGGGCCTGCACTTCTTCACCATCGTCGACCACTTCGCGAACGTCGGTCAGGCGATCAGCGATCAGACCCCGCTCCAGGCGTTCTTCGGCAACACCGTCCTCCTCTACCTCGTGCTCTTCCTCCTCGTACCGCCGATGACCATGCGGCTCTTCGCCGAGGAGCGGCGGAGCGGCACCATCGAGTCGCTGATGACCGCGCCGGTCTCGAGCTGGTCGGTGGTCCTCGCGAAGTACGCCTCGGTCGTCACCACGTACGTCGCGATGTGGGCCCCGACCCTGCTCTACCTGGTGATCCTGAAGCGCACGGGCGACATCGACTGGAAGGTCGCCGGGGCCGCCTACCTCGGCGTCTTGCTCGTCGGCGGCGCGTACCTCGCGCTCGGCCTGCTCATGAGCGCGATCACCAAGAGCCAGTTCCTCGCGCTCGTCCTGACCGCGCTGCTCATCCTCGGCCTGTTCATCCTCGGCATCCTCGAGTTCGTCGCGCGCGAAGGGACGCTCCTCCACGACGTCGCCTCGCACGTCTCGGTGTGGGCGCACATGAACGACTTCGCGTCGGGCATCGTCGATTCGCGCCGCCTCGTCTTCTACGGCACCACCATCGTGCTGCCGCTCTTCGCCACCTCGCGCGTCGTCGATTCGTGGAGGTGGTCCGGGTGAAGCGCCCCAGGCTGAACATCGACCCGGCGCAGGCTTCGCAGCTCGTCTCGGTGGCGATCGCGATGGTCGTCGTCGTGCTGCTCAACGTGGTGGCGGCGAAGCGCTACACGCGGTGGGACTGGACGAGCAACAAGCGCTACTCGCTCTCGCCGGCGACGGTCGAGACGCTCCGCCAGCTCCCCGACACCATCCAGGTCTGGGTGCTCCTCGGCGGCGCCGATCCCCTCGAGCAGAGCGTCAAGCAGCTGCTCGTCGCCTATGGCGCGGAGACGACGAAGCTCGACGTGCACTACGTCGATCCCGATCGCGACACCGCGGCGCTCGAGGACCTGAAGAAGCGCTTCAAGATCGAGACCGGCCGCACCGAGCAGGGCCACGTCGTCACCGACGCGATCGTCGTCGTCGCGCGCGGCGACAAGCACTGGTTCCTGACGACCGCGGACATGGTGGAGGTGGCGAGCGGCGACGACACGCGCGTGAAGCCGCGCGAGGAGCGCGCGCTCACCGGCGCGATCCGCAACGTCCTCGATCGCGAGAAGGCGAAGATCTGCTTCACCACCGGCCACGGCGAGATGGCCATCTCGGACGCGTCCGACCGCGGGGTCGGCGTCCTCAAGGACGTCCTCGAGAAGGACAACTACGAGGTGGTGGCGGTCGACTCGAGCGCGCCGAACGCCGAGGGCGCGTTCGAGCCGTGCGCGGTCGTCGCCATCGCCGGCATGCGCGGCGCGTTCACCAAGGAGGAGACCGAGCGGCTCCGCACGTATCTCCTCGAGGGCGGCAACCTGCTCCTCGCGGCGAGCCCGGTGAACGGCGACACCCCGAGCGGGTTCGTCCCCCCGAACCTCGAGCGTGCGCTCGCTCCGTTCGGCATCGCCCTCGACGAGGACCTCGTCGTCGAGGAGGACCAGGAGCTCGTGTTCCCCGGCTCGGCCGGCGTGCGCTTCGTCGCGCAGCCCCGCCAGCACGCGGTCACCGCCGCGCTGGTGAAGGACACCGCCGCGGGCGCGAACGATCAGGTGCCGCGCGTGGTGATGCAGTACGTCCGCTCGCTCCGCAAGGTCTCCGAGCCGGGCAGCGCGAACGCGCAGGAGCTGCTCGCGACGTCGGACAAGGCGTTCGGCATCGCGAACATGACCGGAGCCGCCGAGTGGAAGGACGGCCCGAAGAAGGCGCCGGGCGATCTGTCGGGGCCGCTCTTCGTCGCGATGGCGTCCGAGCGCCCGAAGGTGTCGCCGAGCGCTCCTCACGGACCGCGCGTGGTGGTCATCGGGTCGGCGAGCCCGCTCACCGCGTCGACGTTCCGCGAGCCGCTGCCCCTGCGCGGCGCGGCGCTGCTCGTCGAGAGCTCGATCTCGTGGCTCGCGTCCAAGCCCCAGGTCCTCGACGTGCCCGATCGGAGCGCGGTGCCCGCCGGGCTGCGCCTCACCGCGGACGATCGCTCCGAGGTCCTCCGCTACGTGCTCGTCTTCATGCCCGCGATGGCCGCGCTGCTCGGCGTGGGCATCGGCCTCTGGCGTCGCAGCAGCGAGGGCAAGCCGCCCAAGCCGAAGGACGACGAGCCCAAGCCCAAGACGAAGGCCAAGACGAAGAAGAAGAAGTGAAGAAGCACGCCACCACGCTCGTCCTCCTCCTCCTCGCCGTCGTGCTCGGCGTGTGGCTGTGGATCGATCGCGACAAGGTGAGCGAGGGCGAGCGCAAGCGCCGCGAGAGCAACGCGTTCGTCGCGTGGCGCAAGGACGAGGTGTCGCGGGTCGAGATCGCGCACCCGGGCGAGACCGTCGTGCTCGAACGCGACGCGAAGAGCGACAGCCCGTGGCGGATGACGTCGCCGCGCGCCGAGCGCGCCGACCAGGCCGCCGTCGAGCGCCTGCTCACCACGATGGAGTTCGCGAGCGTCGTCCGCAAGCCGACCGAGAGCGCCGCGCTCGGGCTCGAGCAGCCGCGCGCGTCGGGCGCCGTCACGATGGGCGGCCTCGTCATGCGCTTCGTCCTCGGCGCGCCGTCGCCGCGCCCCGAGGGCTCGAGCTACTTCCGCCTCGACGGCGAGCCTCCCATCGTCGTGTCGAAGGAGCTGGCCGACACGCTCCTGCAAGGCGCCGATGCGTATCGCGACCGCGCGGTCGTCCCGTACCTGTCGCTCGATCTCTCGCGCTTCGCCGTCAGCCATCCCGGCGGCGGCTTCACGCTCGATCGCCTCGACGAGCGCACCTTCAAGGTGGCCGAGCGCGGCGTCGTCGCGTCGCGCGAGGACCTCGACTCGGTGTGGAGCGCGCTCGCGGAGATGCGCGCGGAGAGCTTCCCGAAGGAGGCGGACGTCGAGCGCCTCACCGCGTCGCCGCGGCTCACCATCACGATGAAGCCGAAGGACGGGAGGCCCGAGGCGGTGCTCGTCGCCGGTGACGCGTGCCCCGGTCATCCGGACGACGTCGTCGTCCTGCGCAAGGAGCCCACGCGCGTCGCGGCGTGCGCACCGAAGGGCGCGATCGAGGCGCTCCTGAAGACGACGCCCGCGTCGCTCGTCGATCGCCACCCGTTCTCCTTCCGCGCCGACGAGATCGAGGAGCTCCGCCTCGAGCCCGTCCCGAGCGGGCCGAGCGCGATCGAGATCGCGCGCAAGGGCACCGGCTGGCACGAGCGCGTGCCCGCCGACCGGGACCTCTCGGCCGACGAGGCGGACGCCGCGAGCGAGCTCGTCTCGCGCATCGCGAAGAGCGAGGCCGAGGACGTCGCCGAGGGCGATCACGCGCCGTTCGAGGCGATCGCGCGTGCGACGGTGCGCTCCGGCCCGCGCGAGGAGATCGTCGAGGTCGGCCGCACGAGGAGCGACGGGCGCGTCCCGCTCCGTCGCGTGCGTGACGATGCGCGGCTCGTCATGTCGCGCCTCGCCGGCGGTCGTCTCGTGCCCAGGTCGGTCACCCTCGCGCCGCGCGCGCTGCTCGGCGAGACGCGTCGCGTGACGCGCGTGCTGCTCGCCTGCGGCGTGCGCCAGGAGCTGGTCGACGAGGGCGCGGGGCTGAAGCTCGTCGAGCCGAAGGGCTACGAGACCGACGGCTCGATCCTCCAGCTCGTCGACGCGCTCGCGCGCGGCCGCGTCGACGAGTGGGTCGCCGACGCGGACGACGGATCGTTCGGCCTGTCGAGCGACGCGTGCCGCGTCGTCCTCTCGTTCGCCGACGGCAACGCGCCCGCCACGATCCGCTTCGGCGCGGAGGCCGAGGGCGGCGTGTTCGGCACGGTGGAAGGGAAGGGCCCCGTCTTCCTCGTCGGCAAGTCGGTGCGCGACCTGGCGAAGAAGATCTACGTGAGCCGCGCCGCGCCGAGCGCGATCGTCCCCGGCCTCTTCGCCGACGACGTGCTCCGCCTGGGACCGCCCGACCTCGGGAAGGTGGAGCTGGAGCTCGGCACCGGCCCGAAGAAGGTGCGCTGCGGGCCGCTCGACGAGCGCGAGATGCGCCCCTGCGTGGTGCCGGGCGTGAACGCCGTGTTCGCCATTTCGAAGGCCCGGCTCTCGGCCGTCGCTGCGCCGGTTGCGCCCGACGGTGGACCGCGATAACGAAGGGGACCGTGGGTCGCATCGCCGCTTACGAGTCCGACGTGCCTCGCCCGGTCGTGAAGTGGGCCGGCGGGAAGGCGAAGCTGGCGGACAAGCTGGTCGGCTGGATGCCGCCGAAGATCGGGACGTACGTCGAGCCGTTCTGCGGAGGCGGCGCCGTCTTCTTCCGCCTCGCGGCCGAGCAGGAACGGCGCTTCGACCGGGCGGTCCTCGCCGACAAGAACGAGCACCTCATCGCGCTCTACCGGGCGATCCAGCGGCACATCGACGATCTCGCGGCGGCCGTCGCCGGCTACGCGAACCGGTTCGATGCGCTCGAGCCCGAAGGGCAGGAGAAGCTGTTCTACGAGGTCCGTGAGAAGGAGCCGCCGGCGAAGGACATCGTCGCGCGCGGCGCCCGCCTCGTGTTCCTCAACAAGACTTGTTACAACGGCCTCTGGCGCGAGAACGCGTCGGGGAAGAACAACGTCCCGTTCGGGCGCTACGCCAACCCGAAGATCTTCGACGTGTGCGCGCTCGTCGCCGCGCACCGTGCGCTCCAGGACGTCGACCTCGTGGTCGACGACTTCGAGAAGGTGACGAAGAGGCTCCGCAAGGACGACTTCGTCTACTTCGATCCGCCGTACGTCCCGGTGTCGAAGACGTCGAACTTCACCGCGTATGCGAAGGACGGCTTCGGACCGAAGGATCAAGAGCGGCTCCGCGATCTGCTCGGCGAGCTCGGCCAGCGCGGCGTCCGGGCGATGCTCTCCAACGCGCGCACGCCCGACACCGAGGAGCTCTATCGCGACTTCGCGCGCGAAGCGGTCCCCATGCCTCGCAGCATCAACTCGGTCGGCAACAAGCGAGGCGACGTCGAGGAGCTCGTCGTCTTCAACCACCCGGCCGCCGGCGCACGCGTGCGCAGTCGAAAGGTCGCGTCGTGACGGACGAGCACGAGCCCCACTCCCACGCCCTCGCGCCCGAGGAGATCATCCGCATCAAGGTGAAGGCGGAGCTCCGCAAGCGCCTCCGCGGCGTGCGCAAGACGATGCCGGTCGAGGCGGCGGCCGAGCGCTCGGCGAAGATCGTCGCGCGGCTCGAGGCCCATCCCGCGGTCGTCGCGGCGAAGAACGTCGCGCTCTTCTGGCCCATCGAGGTGCGCAAGGAGGTCGACCTCCGTCCGCTCGATCGCTCGCTCCGCGCGCGCGGCGTGCTCGTCGCGTACCCCGCGATCGACCCCGAGACCGACGTGATGACGTTCCGCTTCGTCGGCGATCCCGCGACGCTCGACGAGGCCGGCTACGGCTTCGCCGAGCCCCCCGCCGACGCGCCCGAGGCGGGCCAGCTCGACGTGGTGATCGTCCCCGCGATCGCCGTCGATCCCACCGGCCATCGCATCGGCTACGGCGCGGGCTACTACGACCGCACGATCCCGCGCTTCGCGCCTCCGGCGACCGCGATCGCCGTCTGCTACGACTGGCAGCTCGTCGCCGAGGTGCCCGCCACGCCGCACGACGTGCGCGTCTCGTACGTCGTGACCGACACGCGCGAGATCGACGCGCGCTGACGCGCGCTGACGAGCGCGTGGAGGCGACGGCCTCCCTCGTCGCGCCGATCGAGGTCGTGCTCCCATCGGCCGTGCGCGCTCGGTCCTCACGCGAGCCGCCCGCGCGTGGTCGATGCGCGGGGGACCTGTTGCTTCGACGGTCGTTCGAGACCTCGAAGGCGGGACGTGCTCGGCCTCGGCGCGTCCGTCGTTCGCAAGAGGCCGCGCCCCCGCCACCCCACGGCGAGCAACCACGTTCGCGGTCGTGGTGGCCGCCACGACGCGTCCTCGGTCGGGTCCCGCGCTCGATCGACCCAGCCATCGAACCACGCGGCCGACGAGTGAGGGTCGAGGAACGGCTGCGACGCCGCCGCCTCTCCGTGCTTCTTCGCGTTCTGCAGCACGTAGAGGAGGGCGTTCTTCACCTCCGTCGGCGTCCGGAGATCGTGACGGTGGTAGCGGTGATCCCAGACCTTTCCCTTCCGTCGCCCGAGCAGCTCGTCGAGGCGCCTGGCGAAGCGGATCGCGAGACTGCGCATCCCCGAGGAGAGCGCGGCCTTGCTCGCCGCCTCTCCGATCAGGTGGATGTGATCGTGCTGGACGGAGTGATGCGTGATCTGGAAATCGGTGCGTGGCGCTTCCTCCAGCAACTGCAAGAACATCTTCCGCACGCTCTCGCAGCGCAGCGACGGAAGCCCGCGACGCGCCCGCAACGTGAGGTGCACGGGATTGCCCCGTGCGTGCGCCGGCCGCTTCCGATGGGCGACACGTCGGCGTTGCCCCGGCGGACGACCCGCGCCCTTCCTCTTGCCGCCGTGGCCCTGCGTGCGAGCAAGGACGAGCTGCTCCGGACGCCGTTTTCTCTTCCCCGCCCCCACCGCGCGCACCATGCGCACGGCCCGACCGAACCGCAAGGCTCCAAGACGACCCTCGCGTTCGCATGCGACGGCTGGTGTCGCGACGCGCGATCCGGGCGGAGCACCATCGCCCGAATCAGCGTGGCGCCCGGCCGGCGCGACGGATAGAGCACGCCCGCGATCGTCACGCCGAGCTCGGTCGCGTGCGTGAAGTCGAAGGCGCCTTGTCGCCCGAGAACGTGACGCTGCTCGAAGAAGACCTCGCGCTCCCAGACCGCGGTGGACGGATCTTTCCTCGTCCGCCACGTCCGTCCGAGGCTTCTTCGTCTTCTCCGGCGGTTCATGTTTGCGGCAGCTGCCGCGCTCTCCAAGGTCTTTCGGTCCATCCGCTTCTTCCCGAGAAGCTCGACCTACGCGTCGGTCACCGTCCGCGGAGCTCCCGAGCTCCTGCTCGGCACCTGTCCGGAGTCACCCTCCGCAGGCTCTCACGCGGCAGTCAGGACGGCGGACGACCGGCAAAAGCAATTGTCGCCGCCCAGCCCGCGAGGCGGCGCTCGCTCGAGCAGCGCTGGTCCCGGCAGACTATCGCCCCAATCAAGATGAGGCGCCGCGGCCGGAGCGATGAGGTGGCGCAGGCCGAAGAGCGCCCTGCGGAGCAAGTCGTTCACGCCGGCGTCTCGCGCGCTGGCCTTGGCAGCTCTGGGCACGGCGAACTATCGCCCCAATCAAACGTGGCGCCCGGCCGGAGCGATGACGTGGAGCGGGCCGAGGAGGACGCCGCACTCGGGAGGCACGGCCCGCGGCGTCTCGCGCGCCGGTCTTCGCAGCTCTGGGCCCGGCAGACGATCGCCCGAATCAAACGTGCCGCGCTGGGCCGGAGCGATGACGTGGGCGCGGGCGGAGCAGCGCCTGCGAAGCAACTCATGTCGGGGGTTGGCGCTCGGCCCGCGGCGTCTCGTGCGACGGTCTTCGCAGCTCTGGGCCCGGCAGACTATCGCCCGAATCAAACGTGGCGCTGGCCCGGAGCGATGACGTCGAGTGGGCCGAGGAGGACGCCGCACTCGGGAGGCACGGCCCGCGGCGTCTCGCGCGACGGTCGTCGAGCCGCGAAGCGGCGCTCGCTCGACCACCTTTCAACCTGTCGAGCAAGCCGGCCGGCGTCGAGAACTACCGGCCCAAGCTCGTTCTCCAGGATCTTCTCGGTCTGATCAAGGCCCTGGGGCGCACGTCGGCCACGGTGATCGCCCATGACTGGGGCGGCGCCATCGCCTGGAACATGGCGATCCACGCGCCAGAGTTCGTGGATCGCCTGGTCATCATCAATTCGCCCAACCCCTATGTGTTTGCCCTGGTCCCGGCAGACTATCGCCCGAATCAAACGTGGCGCCCGGCCGGAGCGATGACGTGGCGCGGGCGGAGCAGCGCCTGCGAAGCAACTCATGTCGGGGTTGGCGCTCGGCCCGCGGCGTCTCGTGCGACGGTCTTCGCAGCTCTGGGCCCGGCAGACTATCGCCC
>JBDHVD010000024.1:0-38059 GCA_039809525.1 Labilithrix sp.
GCACGCGAAGACCTCGTCGCGGTGGAACTCCCAGTGGAGGTACACGTTGCCGTCGGTCGACACGATCGCGCTCGGCGCGGGGCCGAACGGCTGCGCGCGATGGACGCTGTCGAGGGCCGCGATGTCGAACGCCGTGATGCCGCTCGTCTTCACGATGCCCATCTTCACGATGCGCCCTTCCTTGGGGCTCACCACGATCTCGAGCCGCGTGACGATCTTCGGATCGTTCATCGGGTGGTTCTTCGGCAGGTTGTCGAGCGAGCCGAGGAAGCTGTCCGCGAACAGCGGGTGGATCCGGTTGTGGATCGTGTTGAGGTACGACGCGAAGGGCACCGCCGCGGTGTTGAGCGCGGTCTGGTTGCCGGGCTTCACGCTCGACACGTAGTTCTCGATCGCGTTGCGCCACCGCTCGAAGCTCGAGGCGGTCCACGATCCGCGGTGCTCGCTCTTGCGTCGCTCGCCGTCGGCCTCGCGCTCCTTGCGCAGCTGATCGACGCCGACGGTCGCGACCACGCCGTGGTGCGAGAGGTTCAGGTTCACCTGGCCGGGGCCGGGCTTGCCGCCGAGGCCGAGCCACTTCGTGCCCGGCTGCTGGTTCGCGACGACCGGCGGCTTCTGGTTCGTCGTGCCCGGGACCGCCTGCTGCGGATCGACCTGCGCGCCCGGCCGGACCGGGTTGAACGCCCAGCCCTGCGGCGCCTGCTGCACCTCGGGGGTCGGCGCCGGCGGCGCGCCCGGCGCGAGCTGCGGAGGCGGCTCGTTCTGCGTGACCTGGCTCGGCGCGCGTCCGTCGCCGCCGGCCTTCGGGACCTCGGGCGAGGGCTCGGCCTTCACCGCGGCGGTCGCCTGCGCGCGGTCGATCGGCTTCGCCTCGCGCTGGACGTCGAACTCGGTGCCCTTCTCGCCGGGCGCGTTGTCCTTGTTGCCCTTGTGCTCGTCGCTCTCGGCGATCTTGGTCTGCTGGCTGTCGCCGACGCGGTCCTTCGGGCCCTGCGTCTTGTTCGCGCCCGGGGTCGGGTTGGGATCGTCCTGGTCGTGCGACGTCTGCGTCGCGACGGACTCCTCTTCGACGTGGTTCGCCTCGTCGGCGATGAAGCGCGCGTTCGGGTTGTCTTCCTGGTTCTTCTGCGCGTGCTGCTTCACCGCGATGCGGTTGTCTTGCTTGAGGGGCTGCTCGTCGAGCTTCTTGAGCGGGTCCTCCTCCTTCGCGACGACCTTCACCTCCTGCTTCGCCGGCTCCTGCTGCTTCTTCGGATCCGGCTGCTGCTTCGGGGGCTCGGGCTTCGGCGGCTCCGGCTTCTTCTCCGCGGTGGGCTCGGGCTTCGGGGGCTCGGGCGGCTCGGCCTCCTCCGGCTTGCCGTCCTCGTTCGTGATCACGTCGATCGTCTGGTCCTTGCCCTGAGCGATCGAGCGCGCGCGCGTACCGAGCTGGAACAGGTAGCTCTTGTCGTCGTGGATCGTCGCGACCTGATCACCGCCCTCGGCGAACACGAAATGCGCGCACACCGCTGCGCAGATCCACAAGATGAGCGGTGTTTCGGGGCCTCGGGGGTTCATCGACGCACGCGGGACTAGAGAACAGAGTGCGGCCGGCGTCGCGGCCCGTCCAGACAAGACACGCTAGCACCCGAACTTCGGACCTTCCATCCACGCGACTTCGGGAAAATACGGCTCAGTTGCGGCAGTTACGCGCTTTGCCGCCCCCGGAGCGTCCTACGCTCGCGCCTCGCGCGACGTTCCTTCGGGGTGCGCGTTTGTCGCACGCGCCTCGCGTCTGTCTCAATCAGTCGCCGTCCATCACCGACGCACGATGGTCGCCCGTCGTGACCTGGATGGCGGTCAGCTCCGAGTCCGCGGACAGCTCGCTCCACA
This sequence comes from Labilithrix sp., assembly GCA_039809525.1. Lineage (GTDB taxonomy): Bacteria > Myxococcota_A > Polyangia > Polyangiales > Polyangiaceae > Labilithrix. The sequence goes on from JBDHVD010000024.1 coordinate 1,873, forward strand.
GGCCCCACGCCCTCACCGTGCGCTCGAGGTAGAGCACGCGCTCCGCGCAGCGGGCGACGGCCTGCAGGTTGTGGGTGACGAGGATGGCACCGATCGTCTCCGACGCGCTGATCTCCGCCATCAGATCGATGATCGCCGCGCGTCCCCCGACGTCGACGCCGGCGGTCGGCTCGTCGAGGATGAGCAGGTCGGGCTTCGTGGCGAGGGCGCGCGCGAGGAACACGCGCTGCGTCTCGCCGCCCGAGAGGTCGCGCATCTGCGCGTTCGCGAGCTTGCCGGCGCCGGTCTTCTCGAGGACCGCCATCGCGAGGTCGCGCTCGTCCTTCGTGATGCGGAGCGGCCAGCGCCCTCGCAGGTTCGCGACCACCACCTCGAGCGGCGACGCGGGGAAGTCGCGATCGAACGCCTTGCGCTGCGGGACGTATCCGATGCGCGAGCGCCCCTTGTCGGCGGCGAGCCCCGCGATCCGGATCTCGCCGCGATCGGGGTGGACGAGGCCGAGGACGATCTTGAGCAGCGTGCTCTTGCCGGCGCCGTTCGGTCCGCAGAGGCAGAGGAACTCGCCGACCGGCACGTGGAAGCTGACGTCCTCGAGGACGACCTTGTCGCCGAACCGCTTGCTCACGTGCTTCACGTCGAGCACGCGCGGCGCGTCCTCCGGCGGGAGCGTCCCGCGCAGCGGCGTCAGGCGCGTCGGCGCACGCGACGCGGGGCCGAGGCCCGCGCGAACGGACTTCGGCGGAGACGAGCTCACTCGAGGTACTTCCCGAGCTGCGCGACGTCGAAGCGGATCATCTTCTCGTAGCTGTCCGTCTCGGGGCCGCCGCCGACCGGATCGAGCACGCCGAGCGGGATCTTCGCCTCGTCGGCGATGATCTTCGCCGGCCGCGGATCGAGCTGGGGCTCGCTGAAGAGCGCCGGCACCTTCTTCTCCTTCACCACCGCGAGGACCTTCTGCACGTAATCGCTCGTCGGCTGCGATCCCGGGAACGGCTCGATGACCGCGAGGATGTTCAGCTTGTAGCGCTCGGCGAAGTACGAGAACGAGCCGTGGAACGTGACGAAGCCGCGCTTCGTGAACGCCTTCGTCTTCGCCTCCGTCTCCTGGTCGAGCGCGGCGAGCATCCTGTCGAGCTCGGTGGCGCGCTCGCGATAGGCGAGGGCGTGCGCGGCGTCGACCCGCCCGAGCTCCTCGGCGATCGCCCGGACGATCAGCTGCGCGCGCTGCGGATCGAGCCACACGTGCGGGTCCTGCGTGCCCTTGGCGTGATCGTGATCGTCGTCCGCTTCGGCGTGCTCGCCGTCGTGCTCGTGCTCGTCGGCGCCGATCGGATCGTCCTTGATCGTGAGCGTGGGAACGCGGTCGCCGACCTTGAGGACGCGTGCGTTCGGCGCGGCGTCCTTGAGGAGCTTCTCCATCCACGGATCGAGGCCGAGGCCGACCATCACCCCGACCTTCGCCTTCGACGCCGTCTCGATGTCCCTCGGCGACGGATCGAACGAGTGCTCGTTCCTTCCCGGGGGCAGGAGGAGCGTCACGTCGGCGTCGGGACCGGCGACGCGCCGGGTGAGGTCGTAGATCGGAAAGATCGACACGACCACGCTCGTGCGCTCGGAGCCGCCGCCCTTGCCGCAGCCCTTCGAGCAGCCCGGGAGCACGGCGAGGAGGACGGAGAGGAAGGCGATCGCGAGCGTTCGCACGGCGCCCGAGGCTAACACGTGCGCGTGCGTCAGGGAGCGGCGGGCGCGAGGTCTCCCGTGAGCCACACGTTCGAGTGGTGGTGGCCGGTCTGCATCGGATTGAGGCTGCCCTTGAACGTCACGCGCTTGCCGATCAGGCGAGACGCGTCCTTCGACTCGCCCGCGTACCAGAGCTCGCTCTCGCCGTCGTAGCTGCCGAACTGCTCGCCGGGCCCGTCGTGCACGCTGATCGGGCGATCGAGCTTCAGGAACGTCGTCTCGAGCGAGCCGCCCTTCGCGCTGAGGACCTCCTTCTCGATCAACGTTCCGGTCAGCGTGACCGGGTCACTCCACCGGTAGACCGTCGCGCGGCCCGGGCCCGCGCTCGCCGCGGCAGACGCGCTCGCACGCGCGGGAGCGGCCGATGCGCTCGCGCTCGCCGTGGCCGTCGCGACCGTGGCCCTCGTGACGCTGGTCTCGGGCGCCGTGCGCGCGGCGGCCGGCTCTTCCTTCGCGGGACGGCTGCATGCGACGGCGAACGAGACGAGGACGAACGAGCGGAGGGCGACGTGGAGGCGCATGCGAAGACGCGCGTGCAAGGCGTGATCCGCGCTCGGCCGCCGGAGGGCCCGCCGATCCACGACCGTCGAAGCGCGGCTCGGAGCCTTCGGTCGGATCGCGGCGGATCCAACCGGCGCCGGCCGGCTCTTGTGCGAATCTTCGCGCGGGCGCTGTGGTACAACGGCGCCCGCGTGTCGGCTCGATCGATCGAAGGTCCGCTCTACGAATTGCGGGGTTCCGTCCCAGAGGACGAGGAGCAGATCCTCTCGATCGCCCGCCACCTGAACACCGTGAACCTGCCGGACGAGCAGGACGGGGTGAAGCAGATCCTCGAGCTCTCGATGAAGAGCTTCACCGGCGCGATCAAGGACCCGAAGCGCCGCCAGTACGTGTTCGTCCTCGTCGATCGGACCAAGGACCAGATCATCGGCACGTCGATGGTGTTCGGACAGCTCGGACGCCGTGATGCACCCTACATCTATCTCGACGTCATCGACGAAGAGCGCTACTCGCACACGCTCGACAAGCACTTCAAGCACACGATCCTGAAGATCGGCTACTCGTACAACGGCCCGACGGAGATCGGCGGGCTCGTCCTCGATCCGACGTACCGGCGCGTGCCCGAGCGGCTCGGCACGTTCCTCTCGTACGTGCGCTTCCTCTGGATCAAGATGCACCGCGAGTGGTTCCGCGACGAGGTGCTCGCCGAGCTCCTCCCTCCGCTCGAGAAGGACGGCACGTCGAAGCTGTGGCAGGCGCTCGGACGCCACTTCACCGATCTCACCTACGCCGAGGCGGACAAGCTCTCGCGGAAGAACAAGGAGTTCATCCGCGGACTGTTCCCCGAGGGCACCATCTACGCGACGCTCCTGCCGAAGGACGCGCAGGAGGTGATCGGCAAGGTCGGCGCGCAGACCCGCGGCGTCGAGAAGCTGCTCCGGCGCATCGGCTTCCGCTACGCCGAGCGCGTCGATCCGTTCGACGGCGGTCCGCACTTCACCGCGCACACCGACGAGATCACCCTCGTGCAGGGCTCGCGGCGGCTGAAGATCGAGGCCGTGCTCGGCGAGGACGTGGCGCCGCACGAGACCGTGCCGAAGCGGCGGGCGATCGTCGCGCTCGATCTGCCGAATGCGCCGTGGTTCCGCGCGATGCTCACCGCGTACGAGGAGCGCGGCGACGACGGCTGCGCGATCGGCGCCGGCGCGGCGCGCGCGCTCGGCCTCGCGCCGGGCGGCGAAGCGTGGATCCTGCCGCTCGAGTAGCGCTACAAACGCCGCCATGGCGAACGACGAGCAGGCGATCCGGGAGCTGATCACCACGTGGATGTCGGCCACCAAGGCCGGCGACACCGAGACCGTCCTCGGCCTGATGACCGACGACGTCGTCTTCCTCGTGCCGGGGCAGAAGCCGTTCGGCAAGGAGGCGTTCGCTGCGGCAACCGCGGCGATGAAGGACGTCGTCTTCGACGGCACGAGCACGATCGAGGAGATCCAGGTGGTCGGCGACTGGGCGTTCTGCCGGACGCACCTCACGGTGACGACGACGATGCCGGGCAAGCCGCCGATGCGGCGCGCAGGCTGGACGCTCACGGTCCTGCGGAAGGACGCCGACGGAGCTGGCGGAAGGTGGGCGATCGCGCGCGACGCGAACCTCCTGTCGGCGGGGTGAGCGCCGGCGCGCTACCATCCCGCCATGCGTTTCCGGAGGCGTTCGGCGTCGGGGCTGCCGTACGGCATGTTCGATCACGCGTACTCGGACCGCGAGGCGCGCCGGGCGAAGCGGCTCGAGAGCATCTACCACGTCGGCCAGCAGCGCATCTGGGACGGACGCGAGGTGCTCGCCGAGCTCTTGACGAAGCACGGCGAGCCGAAGCTCGCAGAGCGCGAGCGGCGCGCGCTCTCGCGCATCTTCTCCATCATCATGTGGGGCGAGCTCGCGGCGTGGAAGATCAGCGCCCAGCTCGCCGATCGGCTCGAGCCGCTCGAGCCGAAGCTCGCGGCCTCGAGCCAGGTGCACGACGAGGCGCGGCACTTCTACGTGATGCACGACTACCTCGAGGCGCTCGGGCACCGGCCGCCGCCGCTCGACTTCTGGTCGCGGCGCGTCGTCGAGATGACGCTGGGGACCGACGACCTGGTGAAGAAGCTGCTGGGCATGCAGCTCACGATCGAGACGATCGCGCTCACCATCTTCCAGCACGTGCGCGAGCTGCGCGTCGAGCCCGTGCTCTCGGACCTCCTCGTCTATTACGAGCGCGACGAGGCTCGTCACGTCGGGCTCGGCATCCAGCTCGTCCCGCAGCTGATCGGCGAGATGTCGATCCCCGAGCGCATCTCGCTCGCGCTCTTCCAGCTCGAGCTGCTCGCCTCGACGCTCTTCTCGCTGAAGGCGATGGAAGACGATCTCCTCGCGATCGGGGTCGACCCGCGCGAGATCCTCGCCATCGGGTTCAAGAAGCACCACGAGATCCACTCCGCGATGAAGCAGGAGTTCCCGCAGTGGCCGGACGATCCGCCGGTCAACCGCATGTTCGACGGCATGTGCGAGGCGCTGTTCCCGTCCGAAGGCGCGGGCGCGAAGAAGTCGATCGCCCTGCGCATCAAGCACGGGATCGAGGTCGCGGCGCGCGCGCGCGAGGGCGTGCTCGAGGTCGCCGACCGCATGCGCGACGAGCGCATCGCGTCGCGGCGCACGGAGCCGCGCCGGGCGAGCGCATGAGAGCGGCCACGCGCCGGGCGAGGCCGCGCACGTGGGCGAAGCGGCACACGCCGCCGCCGCGCGCCTCGTTCGAGGAGATCGAGATCCGCACCGCGGACGGCGTCGCGCTCCGCGGGGTGGTCGACGATCCGGCCGAGGGCGTCGCGCTCGCCGGGACCTGCGTGCTCGCGCACGCGATGTTCGCGCGGAAGACGTCGTTCGGCCGGCGCGATCGGCCGGGCCTCTCGCATGCGCTCGCGCGGGCCGGCTTCCGCACGGTGGCGTTCGACCTCCGGGGCCACGGTGACAGCGCGCTGGCTGCGGGCGCGGACGCCTGGGGCTACGACGATCTCGTCCGGTTCGATCTGCCGGCCGTCGTGTCGGCGGCGCGCGCGCGTGACGAGGGGCTGCCGCTGATCGTCGTCGGGCACTCGCTGGGAGGCCACGTCGCGCTCGCGGCGCAGGGCACCGGGAGGATGCACGCCGACGCGATCGTCGGCATCGCCGCGAACGTCTGGCTCGGCGAGCTCGAGCCCTCGATCGTGCGCCGGATCGCCAAGCGGGTGATCGCGAGCGCGTCGATGCGCGCGATCGATCGGATCGGCCGCGTGCCCGCGCGCGCGCTCCGTCTCGGCAGCGACGACGCCTCCGCGAAGACGATGCGCGATCTCTTCCGCGCGCCGCGCGAAGGACGGTGGACGAGCGCCGACGGTGCCGACGACTACCTCGCGTCGCTCGCGAACGTGAAGGTGCCGGTCGCGAACGTGCTCGGCGCGCGCGATCGCCTGATGTGCAATCCGCGCGCGGGCGAGGCGTTCGTTCGCCGTTGCGCAGGTCCTTGCGCGACGTTCGTCGCCGATGCGCGCCACATGGAGCTCGTGACGTCCGCGGAACATCATCGCGTCGTGCTCGACGCGGTGAGGTGGGCGGCCGCGGCGCGATCCTGAGATCGCGTCGAGGCACACGGCGGCTCACGACGGGGACGTGTCCTCGCGTTCACGTCGCGCGGGCGACGCGTGCGATTCCGGCGACTTCGACGTCCGCCTCCGACGGGCACGCACGTTGCTGACGCCGCGCACCGAACGCGGAGGCGAAAAAATTGGAAGCTTTCGCGAAGCGTCTCGTCGAACGGCCCCGTCGTACACGGCCGGCGTGCGTCGCCGGCTTCTTACAGGAGAAGAGCTGCATGATCCGTTTCCACTTCGCGGCCCTGACCGCCGTCGCCGGCAGCGCGCTCGTCCTCGCTTGCACCGTGGGAGGCGCCGACCCGACCGAAGTCCTCCAGAGCGATGCGGGCACGGCGAAGGCGCCGTCTTCGAGCTCCGGCGGATCGTCGAGCGGCAAGACCTCCTCGAGCGGCAGCACGTCGTCGTCGTCGTCGTCGTCGTCGTCGTCGAGCGGCGGGAGCACGTCGTCGTCGTCGGGCGGCAGCACGTCGTCCTCCGGCGGCAGCACGTCGTCGTCGGGCGGGAGCAGCGGGATCGTCAAGGACGCGGGCAAGGACGCCGATCCGGACGAGTGTCCGATCAACGTCCCGCTCAGCGCGGCCGATCTCGACGCGGAGATCGGCTGGAAGTCGGCGACGAAGACGCCCGGCGCGTGCTCGGCCACCGACCTCACGCAGCTCCAGAACAACTTCAACAACCCGGCGATCGCGAGCTACCTCGATCTCGGGAGCGGCCTCTCGGCCTCGTGCAAGGCGTGCGCGATCTCGCTCGACACCGCCGCCAGCTGGGGACCGATCGTGGCGACCGCCGCGGACAACGGCGCCACCGGCTTCATCAACTTCGGCGCCTGCTTCGGCGACATCGAGGGCGCCGCCTGCGGCAAGAGCCTCCAGTACGAGCAGTTCTGTTACAGCGTCGCGTGCAACGAGTGCGCGACCACGCAGGCCGAACGGCAGCAGTGCGTGTCGGCGGCCGGTCAGACGGGCGCGATGTGCAAGGGCTTCGGCGACACCACGACGGTGAACTGCCCGAACATCGCGACCACCGCCGCCAAGTGCAACACGGTCTTCGACGCGGTGAAGACGCTCTGCGGATCTTGATTCAGACGCGGCCGTAGACGGGGATCGCCGCGCCGCTCACGTCGCGCGCGTCGTCCGAGAAGAGGAACGCGATGACCGCCGCCGCCGAGGAGAGGGCGACCCACCTGCTCGGATCGGCATCGGGCATCGCGGCCCGGTTGGCCGTCGTATCCATGGTGCTCGGCAGGATCGCGTTCACGCGGACGCCGTGCTCGAGCACCTCGGTGGCCACGGTCTCGGCCATGGTCACCACTGCAGCCTTCGCCGCCGCGTAGGCCGCCGCACCGGCGGACGTCCACGGACGCTCCACCGCGCGCGACCCGACGACGACGATGCTTCCTTGCTTGGCTTCCACCATCGACGGCAGAAGGGCCCTCAAGGCGCGGTACGCGGTGTCGACGTTCGAGCGCATCATGCTCTCGTAGGTCGCGTCGTCCTTCACCGCGTGCAGCGGGGCCCCTCCGCCCCATCCGCCGGCGATCAGCGCGCCGTGCGTGGGGAGCGCGCCGAACGCACGCTTCGTCGCGTCGAGCGCCGCGTCCCATGCGGCGGCCTGCGCGAAGTCGCCCGCGACGGCGATCGCGTGCTCGCTTCCGAGCCGGGCGGCGAGCTCCTCCGCGCGCTGCTTGCCTCGCTCGGTGTCGAGGAGCACGACCCGGTAGGCGCGTTCGACGAGCAGCTCGGCGAGCGCGCTGCCGAGCGCGCCCGCACCTCCGGTGATGGCGGCGATCCGCGAGGTGGCCATGGTGGCCGCGAGCTTAGTCCATGCACGCGGTCAGAGGATCTCGTCGACGCCGATCACGACGTCGGGGAACGTACCGACCGCGATCCGGGCGCCGGCGCGATGCGGCACGACACGCGTGTACGCCCCGCGGACGATCTCGCCGTGGACTTCGATGATCCCGTCGCGGACGTTGACGATCCAGTACTCCGGGACGCCGCTCTCGGCGTAGAGCGCCGCCTTCGCGCCGCGATCGGTCGCGAGCGAGCTGTCCGCGACCTCGACGATGAGGTGCGCCTCGTGCGGGTGGGCCCGTCGATGATCGCCACGCGGCACGACGGCGACGTCCGGCTCGGGCTCGGAGCCGTCCGACGCAGCGAATGCGCTCCGCACGCGCACGGTAGCGCGCCCGCCGAGGCGCTGGATCAGGAGCTCCGTCAGCCGCTCGACGGCGGAGTCGTGCTCCGGTCCCTTCGGGCTCATCGAGACGATGACCCCATAGAGGAGCTCGACGCGCTCCGGCGGGATTCGCGCGACGGACACGCGACGAAGCGTAGCACGCGGGCTACTTGGTCAAGTCGAGCTCGGCGCGCAGGCCGGTCGGGCCTCCGCTGTTCGACGTGGTGAACGCGATCGTGTTGACGCCGCGGACGAAGCCGGTCGTCTCGGTGCGGCTCTCGAATGCGCTGTAGCCGCCTCCGGCGACGCTTCCGAGCGGCTGGCCGTTCAAGGTGATCCCGGTGGTCGCGTTGTCGCTCGCGTACTTGATGACGAGCTCCACGTTCGCGAGGTTCACCTCGTCGCCGAGGACGAACGTCGTCGCGTAGGTGAAGGTCCCGTTGCCGCTCGGATCGACGGTGTCGGAGAACGGCGAGACGAACTTCGACGTCGCGCTCGGCGCGAGCCAGTAGCCGGGATAGCCGAGGGCGTCGGTCTGGACGTACGCGGTGAGCGCCGTCCCGTTGCCGTCCTTCACCGTCCAGTGCGGATCGACCATGCCGTCCGCCAGGGGCATGCCGTTCGCGCCGAGGCCGGTCGCGAACGGGAGCGCGGTCACCGGCGCGGCGTCGGCGGCATCGGCGGCCGCGTCGGACGCATCGACGGGCGCCGCGACGTCGGCCGCAGAGGCGTCGGAGGCGGGCGGCTCGGGCCGGCTCGCGTCGTAGGCGGGCGCGCCGGCGTCGATCGCGGGCGCCGGGCTCGACGTCGAGTCGTCGCAGGCGGCGACGAGGCCGGCGAGCGGGAGCGAGGACACGAGGACCGCGGCGATGGTGCGAACGTGCATGATCGAGTTCTTCTCCTCTTACTTGGGACACGTCTTCGGGCACTCGCCCGCGTCGGGCTTCGGCGACGTCTGGTTGCAGCGCGCCACGCCGGTGAACGTGTTCGTCGGCAGGAAATCGATCTCGGCGCCGGTCCAGCCGCGCACGATGCCTTCACCGGCGCTGTCCTCGATGCGCGTATCGGTGACGAACGCCTTCGCCGGCTTGCCGCCGTAGATCAGCACGGCCGCCTCGTTGGCGAACGTGGTGGCGAGCGGGCTCGGGCAGCCGTAGCTCGACACCCCGCTCGTGCCGCCCGCGTACGCGATCCGCGCGTGCGCGATCGCGTCCCGCGGATCGGGCGCGCCGGCGAACAGGATCCCCGTCCAGTCGCCCGCGCTCGGCGCCGGCGCGGCCGACGTGAAGACGATCGGCGCGTCCGCCGTCCCTTCGGCGCGGAGGGCGCCGATCGCCGTGTCGCCGTCGTTCGAGAGGAGCAGCCGCGTGCCCTTCGCGAAGCGCATCGTGACGCCCGGCTCGATGGTGAGGAGCGGACGCGCGGTCTTGTCTCCGACCTCGAGCGACGTGCCCGCGGTCTCGCCGCCCACGCGGTAGGGCACGCCGCGCGCGAAGAGCGTCGTGTCCGCCTCGATCGCGTCGCGGGTGCCGAGCGCTGGGAGGAAGATCTCGTCGATCGCGTTGCCGTCGTACCTCCCCGCCGGGACGGTGCCCGCCGCGTTGCTCCACACGAGCACGGGGAACGACGCGCCTCCGGTGACGGTGAGGTCACGCGATCCCGGCGCGAACGCGCCGCCCTCGCGCGCCCAGACGCCGAGCGAGGCCGAGCCCTTCAGGGTGACGTGATCGGCGAAGAAGATCGGCTGCGGCGCGCTCTCCTGATCGCCGCGCACGTCGATCATCCCGAACTGCGTGAGCCGACCGCCGTTCGGATCCCCTCCGCCCTCGACCGTCGTGTACGCGAGGCGGAGCTCGGCGCCCTTGCGCGTCTCGATGTTCGTCCACGCGGCGGAGCCCGCACGCTCGATGCGGATCGGCTTGTCCGGCGCGCCCGTGGCGACCAGCCGTCCCTGGACGAGGATCCCGACGCGCGCCTCGATCTTCACCACCGCGCACGGCTCGAGGGTGAGGGTGGCGCCGGCGGCGATCGTCGTGCTCGCGGTGATCAGGTGCGGGCTGCCCTCGGCGGTCCACGTCTCGTCGGCGGCGATCGACGACGGATGGGGCGTACCTGGTCCGGTCGCCGGCGCGCACGTCGACGGCACGTCGGTGGTGTCGCCTCCGTCCGACGCCGGAGGCGCACCGGTTGCGCCACCACCGTCTTCGCAGGCCGCGGCACAGAAGAAGAGGAGGAAGGGCCCGACGACGAGAGCAGAGCCGAGGCGCATGCGCTTGCTCGATCTTTGACGGACCCCGGACGACTTTGTCCGGAGGAAACGGCCGCGTGGCGCCGGCATGCAACGGCTTGGCGCAGCTGTTACATTCGACGAGGCTCGCCGCGACGGCCCCCGAAGTCCGATGCACCCGCCGTTCGTCCCCGTCCCCGAGCTCGATGCGTTCTTCGGCGAGCCCGCGCGGCGCTACGTCGTCCGCCGCTCGTTCGCGTACTGGCAGGCCGAGCGCCGCGTCTTCGGCATCATCATCTGGGGCCGTCCCGACGAGGCGGACGTCGACGAGATCTGCGCCGCGCACGAGGTCGGCGCGAACCCGCTGTTCCGCGGCCACACCTCGCTCGTCGACGTACGCGCGCTCGAGTCGGTCGACCTCCTCGCGTTCGGGCGGCTGCTCGCGTACCTGAGGAAGCGCCGCGAGGCGTGGTCGCCGATGGTCTCGCGCCAGGCCGTGCTCCACGGCGACGGCTTCGCCCACGCGACGGTCGCCGGGATGTTCGAGTTCCTCCGCCCGAACCACCCGGTCGTGTTCTTCGACGATCCCGCGCAGGCGTACGAGGCGGTCGGTGCCTCCGACGTGCGCGACGAGGTCGAGGCGCTCCGCGCCACGATCCTCGAGCTGCCGGACATCGTGCGGCGCGTGCACTCCGCGTTCGAGGAGCTGCCCGCGCGCTCGGGCCTCGCCGCGGTCGCGCGCCGGGTGGGGATGAGCGTCCGGTCGCTCCAGCGGCACCTCTCGGCCGCCGGCAGCTCGCTCCGTGCCGAGCGCCAGAGCCACATGATCCGTCGCAGCGAGCAGCTGCTCGAGGAGACGGAGCTCGATCTCGACGCGATCGCCGCGAGCGTCGGCGCGAGCTCGGCGTCGCACCTCGTCATGCTGTTCCGCCAGCATCGCGGGACGACGCCGGGCGCGATCCGCGAGGCGCGCCGGAGGGCGAAGCCGCCGCTCAGAGCACGGTGAAGCTGCCGACGATCGGGACGTGATCGGACAGGCCGCGGAAGACGCCGTTCTTCTGCCCGAACCGATGCGTGCCGTCGAAGTCGACGAAGCGCAGGCCGCGCCCCGCGAACATGTGATCGAGGTGCATGCGCATGTTCATGAAGCCGGCGGTCGGCCACTTCACGAGGTCCTCTTCGCGGAAGTGGTAGTGGAGCGCGAACGCGTCGGCGAAGCCCGCCTGCTCGACGAGGTAGCGGTACACCGGCGAGCCGGGCAGCGCGTTGAAGTCGCCGACCAGGATCCAGCGGTCGCTCCGCTTCTCGGTCTCGACGAAGCGGGCGACGTTCTTCGCCTCCTCGAGCTGGTTGGGTCCCCAGCCCATGCGTCGCGGCTCGAGCCAGAACTCGCGCGAGAGGGTGGTGGGCAGCGAGAGGTGCGTGTTGAAGATGTCGAGCTCGAAGCCCGAGCGGTGCGACACGCGGAGATGCGCGCAGATCCGGGTCTGCTTGAGCCGCTTCACCGGGTGGATCTTGCGATGCGTGATGTCGTGGGGCTGCCCGCAGTTGTGGTGCGAGACCTCGAAGCCGCGTCGGGCGATCACGGCGAGACCCGTCGTGTAGATCGGGGTCAGGCTGAATTTGTAGGTGTGCGCCGGGAAGTAGTACGCGTCGTACGCGTCCTGCTGCTTGCCGGCGCGGAGCAGCGCCGCGCGGAGCGTCTGCATCAAACGGTCGAGCTGCGTCTCGCCGTTGAACGCCGGATGCGCGAGCGTCGATCGCAGCGACGCGGTCTCCACCTCTTGCAGGCAGATGATGTCCGCGAGCGGCTCCAGCGAGGCCAGGGCCGCGGCGATGCGCTCCATCGAGGTCGCCGTGCTCGCCAGGCCGCGCGTTCCATGCCCGAAATAACGGACGTTGTACGTGATGACGCGCACGGGCTGCATACGTCTGTAAAGGCATTGTTAGCACCGCGACCGGCCACGAAAAAGGAGCTGCTCTTTGGTATGCTCGATCGGGTGAGCCAAGGGAGGGCGAGCCTCGTGAGCGGCATGCCGGTGACGGCGAACGTGCAGCTCATCAAGCCGCTCGGGGCGGGCGGCATGGGGGCCGTGTGGCTGGCGGATCACACCGCGCTCAAGACGCGCGTCGTCGTCAAGTTCATGCTCGGCGGTCTCGACGCGAACGTCGCCGCGGTGAAGCGCTTCAAGCGCGAGGCCGAGGCGGCGGCGCAGGTGAAGAGCCCGCACGTGGTCCAGATGCTCGATCACGGCGTGACCGAGGACGGCGTCCCGTTCATCGTCATGGAGCACCTCGAGGGGCGTGACCTCGGCGTGGTGCTGTCGGAGACCGGCGGCCCGCTCGATCCGCGGCGTGTGATCACGATCGTCACGCAGGTGGCGAAGGCCCTCACGAAGGTGCACGCCGCGGGCTTGCTCCATCGCGACATCAAGCCGGACAACATCTTCCTCTGCGACGGCGAGGACGACGACTTCGCGAAGCTGCTCGACTTCGGGATCGCGAAGAGCGCCGAGCCGCAGGAGCGGGACACCACGCTCGACGGCGAGACGAAGACCGGGCAGGTCGTCGGCACGCCCTATTACATGAGCCCGGAGCAGGTCACCGCGCAGAAGGTGATCGATGCGCGGAGCGATCTGTGGTCGCTCGGCGTCGTGACGTTCGAGGCCCTCACGGGCAAGCGCCCGTTCGACGGTCCGTCCTTCGGGGCGCTCGCGGTGAAGATCGCGACGGGCGAGCCGCCGAAGCCGAGCGAGGAGAACCCCGCGCTGCCTCCGTCGGTCGACGCATGGTTCCAGAAGGCGTGCGCGCGCGAGGCGGACAAGCGGTTCCGCTCCGCGCGCGAGCTCGCCGAGGCGCTCCGCGCGTCGTTCGAGGGCTACGTGAGCCTGCCGCCCTCGGGCGGGGCGATGAGCGATTCGTCGGGCGAGCGGCGCGTGCGCGTGGCGACGCCGACGGAGCTCGCGGCGACGGTGAACCAGCCGACGCCCGATCCGTCCGATCCGAACGCGGCCAACGTCCTCGCGCGGAGCGAGGGCGGGGGAGGCGCGGTCGTCGTCGAGGACCGCGGCGACGGCAAGCGCGGCATCGGGATGATCGTCGCCGGAGGCGTCGCGCTCGCGGCGGTCGCGGCCGCGTTCATGCTCGGGACGCGGAGCAGCGGATCGCCGCCGGCGCCGGCCGTCGCTCCGGCCACCGCGGCGACGGCGACGGCGACGGCGAGCGTCACCGCGAAGAACGCGCTGCCGCCGGAGCCCGTCGCGCCGGCGTCCGCATCGGCATCGGCATCGGGATCCGCGGCGTCGTCTGCCTCGGCGGCGCCCTCCGCCTCGGCCGCTCCGCATCCGGTCACGAGCAAGCCCGCGGTCGCGCCGGCGAAGCCCGCGCCGGCGACGCCGTCCGCCTCGGTCTCCGCGCATCCGGCGGCGGTGAAGCCCGAGCCCTCGCAGAAGCCTGCGGTCAAGCCTTCCCCCACCGGCGAGCCTGATCTCTACTGACCGTCGATGAAGCGCGTCGCTCTCGGCGTGGTGCTCGCGGCCGTGCTGGCCGGTGCGTCGGCGCGCGCGGAGGAGCCGGGGCAGCGGCACGAGCCGAGCGCCGGCGACCTCGCCACCGCGCGCACGGCGCTGCGAGAGGGCCTCGCGCTCCGCGAGAAGGGCCAGCTCGACGCGTCGATCATGCGCCTCACGACGGCGTTCGATCTCGTGCCCACGCCGGTCACCGGCTTCGAGCTCGGCAAGGCGCAGATGATGGCGGGCAAGATCCTCCAGGCGCACGAGCTGTTCAAGAAGGTGCTCCGCATGCCGCCCTCGATGGAGGAGTCGGATCGCTCGCGCGTCGCGCGCGAGGAGTCGGAGCGCCTGGCGAAGGAGCTCGAGCCGCGCATCCCGTCGTTGCGCCTGAAGGTGACGCTGCCGGCCGGAGCGACCGCGCAGGTGCGGATCGACGACGAGGACGTGACGCTGACCGGCGCCGAGACGCGGAGGGCGGTCGATCCGGGCTCGCACGAGGTCGTGGCGAAGGCCGGCGACGGCCCGGAGCAGAAGGTCCGGATCGACGTCGCCGAGAGCGAGACGAAGGACGTCGAGCTCGCGCCGCAGTGGGTCCCGCCGAAGGTCGCGGACAAGGAGAAGGGCAAGGTGGTCGTCGTCCGGCAGACGACGAGCGCGCTCACGTTCGTCGGCTTCGCGGGCGCGTCGGCCGGCCTCGCGCTCACCGCGAGCGCCGCGTACGTCTTCGCGAGCCAGTCGGCCGATCTCTCCGACAAGTGCGGGGAGAAGTACTGCCCCGAGACGATGCAGCGCGACGTCGCGACCCGCGACGCGTGGGGCCTCGTCACGATCATCGGCGCGGCCTCGACCATCGGCTTCCTCGCCGCGGGCATCATCGGCGTGACCACCCCGAAGCAGGAGAAGGTCACCGTCGGCGTGCAGCCGATCCTCGGACCCGGCGGCGCGGGCGTGCAGGGCCGCTTCTGATGCGCGCCGCGATCGCCGTCTCGCTCGTCGCCGTCGCGATCGGGCTCGTCGCGCTCGCGACCGACACCGCGTGCAGCAGCGTCCCGAACCAGTTCTGCCGCGGCCGCGACATCAACCGCAAGGGCGGCGCGGACAGCCCCGATCGCGACTGCACGGTGTGCGTCGAGGAGCAGTGCTGCGACCTCGTCGGCGAGTGCCAGGGCACCGACTGCGCGACCAAGGTGGCGGGCGCGCACGCGTGCGTGCTCGACGCGGGCCGCGGCGCCGGCGCGGCCGAGCCCGGCTGCACCGACCCGCTGAACGACGCGCCGAGCCGCGACACCTACCAGTGCATGCGCTCGAGGTGCGGAGAGCGCTGCGGGCTGCCGGTGTGCAAGCTCGATCCGCTCGTGCCTCGTCTCGGCGACGTCGACTGCGATCGCTGCTTCGCCGGATCGTGCTGCCCCGAGATGAATGCGTGCGCCAAGAACCGGAGCTGCCTCCTGGCGCTCGAGTGCATCATCACGAAGTGCCGCGACCAGCTCGGGCGCAACCTCACGCGGGCCGCGCATCCCGCCGCCGTGGACCTCGCGACGCGTGCATGCGCCGCGGACGACGCGGGCCCGCCGCCGGGCGCGGGCGATTGTGTCTCCGAGTGCATCGGCGAGTTCGCGGCCGGGGGCACCGAGGAGGCCGCCGAGGGGCGCTGCCTGGCCGCGAAGGTGAACGAGTGCGGCGCCGACGTCGAATGCGGGGACGAGTGCGCGCCCGAGGCCGACGGGGGCCGCGACTGATACGATGACGAGGATGGTGCGTGGAGGGGTCGCCGCGGTCGTGGTCGTGTCGTCGACGATCCTCGCGATCGCCTGCGGGCGCGCGCTCGAGGAGGGGGCCGCGCCGCCGGGGCCCGCGGACGACGCGTCGAGCGACGTCGCCCCGGTCGATTCGAGCGTCGCGTTCGACGGCGGCGATCCCGATCCGATCGACGAGGACGGCAACGAGCCGCCGCCGCTCGACGATGCAGGGTGCGCGGACGCGGCGTTCTCGGAGTCGTTCGGCTGGGACGGCGGCTTCGATGCGCGCTGGTCGAAGACCGTGACCGGCAACGGCATCGTCGAGCTCGACGGAACGTACGTCGCCCCGCCGTCGTCGCTGCGTGCACGCATCGACACCACCGCGTCGGGCAAGGCGTACGTCGCGCGCTCGGTGTGCCCGTCGTCGGGCACGATCCTCTGCCGGTTCTCGCTCCGCATCGACCAGTCGACCAACGGCGACATCGCCATCCTCGACCTCCGCGGCACGCGGACGAACGGCACCTACGGGGTCGCGCGCGTGAAGGCGCGGGAGCTCATGTTCCTCTCGCCCGACCCCGACGGCGGCCAGCGCGTCGATCGCTCGCCCGTGCCGCTCGTCGCGCGCACGACGGGCGCGTTCCACACCGTCGAGATCGCGGTGACCGCGACGACGTACACCCTGAAGGTCGACGGCGCGCTCGAGGGCACGCTCGCGGTGCCCGCCGCCGGCCTGTCGCTCGACGAGGTCCGCGCCGGGATCGTCTACGCGGGCGGCACGCGCGCGCCGGGCTGGGACATCCGCCTCGACGAGCTCGACTGCCGCTACGAGTGACCGGCTACGGCGTGACCACGAACGTGAAGCTCGCGAGGCACATCTCGTCGAGCGTCGACTCGCCGAGGGTGACGAGCTGCGGAGCCGACTGGCCCGACTCCGCGAGCGCGCGCGCCATCTTGGGGTTCTGCATGGTGTTGTCGTAGGTGCACGAGATGGAGAGCTCGTCGCCCGGGACGACGAGCGGCAGCTGGTCGACCGGCGTGTCGTAGACGTAGCCGCGCTGCCAGTCGAAGTCCCAGCGCGGGATCGCGAGGAGGCACTCCTCGCTGCCGTCGCCGCGACGGATGCGCACGTCCTCGGAGACGCCCACGTAGTGCATGTGCCCGCCGGCCGCGAGGAGCCGGAGGTCCTTCACCGGCCGGTCCTTCAGCGTGCTCGGGACCTTCAGCTTCATCGTCTCGACGTGGTCGCGCGCGTTCGGAGGGATCTCGAACGGCGGCGTGGCGAGGCCGCTCGTGCCGTCGGCGAGCACGTCGCGGAAGTTCCCGACGAGGCGCGTGACGGCGAAGCTCGAAGGCGTCTGCTTCGCGAAGCGCAGGTCGACGCGCGTCCGATCGGGCGGAGCCGCGACGCCGCCCGCGGCGTGGTAGTGCACCTGCATCACGAGGAGCGAGCCGGCGGCGACGGGCATCCCGATCCCGCTCGGCAGCTCGTTCGGCGGACCGCCCGGCGCCCAGGCCGAGAGGAGCGAGGCGTCCGCCACACCGGCTCCCCCGAAGCACTCGTAGCGTCCGTTCGCATCGGCCTTCGCGCGGCTCGCCCCGGTCGGATCGACGAACACGAGCACGTGGTGGACGACCTCGGGACGCTCCGGCACGACGTGGATGCCGTCGACGAACGCGTCGGCCGCGAGCTTCGGATCGAGGACGAAGCACTCGAGCACGTCGCTCGTGCCGCTCATGGCGAAGCCGACCTCGGGCTGGAGCGTGAGCGACGGATCGGCGAGCGACCGCGACGGCGGGACGGAGGGAGGCGGGGCCTTCGCCGGATCGCCCGCGGGCGCGCCGGCCTCGTCCCATGCCTTCAGCGTCGCGAGCTCCGCATCGGTGAGGCGGAGGTCGTTCTTCCACGGGCGCGTCGGCTTGCAGTCGGCGGTCTCGTGCGCGCCCCACGGCGGCATGATCCGGCGCTGCGTCATGTCCACGATCGCCGGCGCCATCGGCTTCGCCTCCTCGTAGGTCGTGAGCGCGAACGGCGCGATCCCGCCCGACACATGACACGACTGGCATCGCTTCTGGAGGATGGGGGCGACGTGCTCGTGATACGTCACCGCGTCGGTCGACGGCGCATCCGCCGCGGGCGCGGAGGGCGGACCGATCGGCGCGGCCGCCTCACCCGTGCCGCAGGCGGCGACGGCGGAGAAGGACAGGGCCACGGTCCCGAGGAGGAGCGATCGCATGGTCGCGCTGATGCAAGCGCGACGCCGCAGCACGGCCGGCGAGGACCCAGGAGAAACGGCCCGCGAATTCGCGGCGCCGTGCGGCCGGCGGGTGGACGTCCGGGCGTCCGGGGAACGTCGCCCGGTCCGGATCTGTGGTACGTGATGCGCTCCCATGCCGGATCGCATCCCCGCACGCGAGCTCGTGAAGCAGCAGGGCAAGCTCTCGGACGACGTCGTCGCCATCAAGGTCGACGGTCGCGTCGTCGACCTCCACTCGCCCGTCGACCCGACGGCGACGTTCGACGTCGTGCACGCGACGGACAAGGAGGGCCTCCGCGTCATCCGTCACTCGACGGCGCACGTGATGGCCGATGCGGTGCAGAAGCTCTTCCCCGGCACGAAGGTCACCATCGGCCCCGCGATCGAGGACGGGTTCTACTACGACTTCGACAAGCCCGGCGGGGGCTTCACCGACGAGGACCTCGCGAAGATCGAGAAGACGATGCTCGACATCATCAAGGCGGACACCCCGTTCCGCCGCGAGGTCGTGTCGCGCGAGCAGGCCCTCTCGCTGTTCGAGAAGATGGGCGAGACGTTCAAGCTCGAGATCATCAAGTCCGTCCCCGAGGACGAGGAGATCAGCCTCTACAAGCACGGCAAGCCGGGCAAGGACGAGTGGGTCGACTTCTGCGAGGGCCCGCACGTCCCGTCGACCGGCTGGCTCCGCGCGGTGAAGCTCACCAGCGTCGCGGGCGCGTACTGGCGCGGCGACGAGCACAACCCGATGCTCCAGCGCATCTACGGGACGGCCTTCTCGTCGAAGGAGGCGCTCGAGGAGCACCTCAAGCTCATCGAGGAGGCGAAGCAGCGCGATCACCGCAAGCTCGGCAAGGAGCTCGAGCTGTTCCTCTTCGATCAGGTCGCGCCGGCGATGCCGTTCTTCCTGCCGCGCGGCGCGTACGTCTACAACCGCCTCGTCGAGTACATCCGCGATCTGTACGCGGTGCACGGCTACGAGGAGGTGATCACGCCGCAGGCGTTCGATCCGAAGCTGTTCCGCACGAGCGGTCACCTCGGCAACTACAACGAGAACATGTACCGCCTCTGGACCGAGGACCTCCTCGAGGAGGCCGGCCCGGCACCCACGAAGCAGCTGCAAGAGGACGCGTTCGCGCTCAAGCCGATGAACTGCCCCTCGCACTGCGTGATCTTCGGATCGCGCAAGCGCAGCTACCGCGAGCTGCCGTGGCGCGTGGCGGACTTCGGGCGCCTCCACCGCTACGAGCGCGGCGGCGTGGTGCACGGCCTGTCGCGCGTGCGCTCGTTCTGCCAGGACGACGCGCACATCTTCTGCACGAAGGAGCAGGTCCCGGCCGAGATCGAGAAGTTCATCAAGCTGCTCTACACGGTCTACAAGGCGTTCGCGTTCGACAAGATCGACATCAAGCTCGCGACGCGTCCGGAGAAGCGCCTCGGCACCGACGCCGACTGGGACCTGAGCGAGGGCGCGCTGAAGGAAGGCCTCGAGCGCGCGGGACTGCCGTTCGAGATCACGCCCGGCGAGGGCGCGTTCTACGGACCGAAGGTCGAGTTCCACGTGCTGGACGCGCTGAAGCGGAGCTGGCAGCTCGGCACGATCCAGTTCGACCCGAACCTCCCGGAGCGCTTCGAGCTCGCGTACACCGGCGAGGACGGCAAGGACCACCGCCCGATCATGCTGCACCGCGCGGTGCTCGGATCGATCGAGCGGTTCTTCTCCGTGTACCTCGAGCACTGCGGCGGCAACTTCCCGACGTGGATCGCGCCGACCCAGGCGCTCGTCCTCACGGTGAGCGAGAAGAGCGACGAGTACGCGAAGAAGGTGCTCGACGAGCTCCGCGCGCGCGGCCTGCGCGTCGCGGCCGACATGTCCGCCGACAAGCTCGGCGCGAAGATCCGCAACGCGCGCGGCACGCGGGTCCCGTACATGCTCGTCGTCGGGCCGAAGGACGCGGAGGCCGGCGCGGTGTCCGTCCGCTCGCGCGACAAGGGCGAGCTCGGCGCGATGCCGCTCGCGCAGTTCGCCGAGCTGCTCGCGGGCGAGTCGCAGCCTCCGAGCTGAAGACGATGATGGGGGTGCAGCTCCGCATCGGCACGTGGAACTGCTTCGGCATGGGCCAGGGGCTCGATGCCGTGATGCACCTCCGCGCGCCGTTCGGGCACCGCTTCCTCGACGCCGACGTCCACGCGGTGTGCTCGTCGCCGGACGTCCTCTGCGTCCAGGAGATCCTCTCGCGCGACGCGCAGCGGTTCTTCGACGCGGTCGGAGGCGAGCTCTTCGCCTCGCGCTTCCGCGACGACAATCGCATCCGGCTGTTCGACGGATCGGTGCGCGGCACGGGCCTCGGCCTGGGCGCGCGCCGGGCGCTGAAGCGCACGCTGCTCCGCAGCTTCGCCGGCCGCCGGCTCGGGTGGGACCGGCTGGCGCGAAAGGGCGCGCTCTACGCGGAGCTCGCCCTCGACGGCGAGCGCTCGATCGACATCGTCACCGTGCACCTGCAGGCCGGCTACGACGGCCACGCGGCGCACGTGCGGGCCTCGCAGCTCGTCGAGCTCCGGCGCATGATCAACGAGATGGGATCGCCCGAGCGCCCGTTCGTGGTGTGCGGCGACTTCAACATCGACGGGCTCGAGGCGTCGCGCGGCAGCCAGGAGTACCGGACGCTCGCCGCCGTGCTCGATGGCTTCACCGATCTCGGCGCGGAGCAGGACCTGCCGACGTTCCACCCGCATCCCGAGGGCAACGGCCTCGCGCACGCGTTCGAGCCGGACGCGCACGATCAGCGCATCGACTACATCTTCCTGCGTCCGCCGGCGGCGGGCGGGGATGCGCGCTGCGTCGCCGTCGAGCGGTTCCTCGATCGACCGCTCGTGACGACCACCTTCGGCGCGGACAAGGCCGGCTGGGCCTCCGATCACTACGGGCTCTGCGCGACGATCGAGATCGAGCTCGGCTGACCGCGTTCAGGTGGTCTCGAGCACGCGCGCGACGGTGGCGACGAGCTGATCCGGCTCCACCGGCTTCGACACGTGCGCGCGGAACCCGGCGCGCTCGGCCGCGGCCCGGTCCTCGGCGCGGCCGTACGCGGTGAGCGCGACGGCGCGCAGCCCGAGGCCTCGCTCCTGCGCGATCCGCTGGAGGTCCGCGAGCAGCGCATAGCCGTCGGCGCCGGGCATCGCGATGTCCGTCACCACGGCGTCGAAGCCGCCGCTCCCGAAGAGCGCGATCGCCGCCGCCGCGCTCTCGGCGAGCGACACCGACGCGCCGGCGGTGGAGAGGATCTCTCCGACCAGATCGCGCGAGTCCTCGTCGTCCTCGACCACGAGCACCCTCTTCTCCGCCAGCGACGGAGGCGCCGCGAAGCGACCGTGCCGGCCCGTCTGCCGGCCCACGCCGCGCGCCGCGTCCGGCTGGAGCGGCAACACGACCTCGAACGTCGCCCCACGGCCGCGGCCCTCGCTCGCCGCGCTCACCGTGCCTCCGTGGAGCTCGACGAGGTGCCGCACGATCGAGAGGCCGAGGCCGAGACCGCCGTGCGAACGGGTCGAGGAGCTGTCCGCCTGCTCGAACCGCTCGAACACGTGCGGGAGGAACGCGGCGTCGATCCCGATCCCGGTGTCCCGCACGCGGACGCTCACGTGAGCCGCGTCCTCGATCACGTCCACCGTGATCGACCCGCCCGCCGGTGTGAACTTCACCCCGTTCGAAAGCAGGTTCCACACCACCTGCTGCAGGCGCGCGGCGTCGCCGATCACGCGCGCGGGCGCGTCGATGCGGCCGACCTCCAGGCGGACGCCCTTCGCGTCGGCGCCGGGGCGCACGACGTCCATCGCGTCGCGCGCCACCTTCGAGACGTCGACGGGGAAGGCATCGATCCGGAGCTTGCCCGTGATGATGCGCGAGACGTCGAGGATGTCGTCGATCAGCTCGCGCTGCGCGGTGGCCTGCCGCCGGATGACCTCCATCCCGCGCACCACGAACGGGAGGTCGCTCAGCTTGTCGCCCGCGAGCAGGTGCGCCCAGCCGACGATCGCGTTGAGCGGCGTCCGGAGCTCGTGGGAGACGGTCGCGAGGAACTCGTCCTTCACGCGGTTCGCCTCCTCCGCGCGGCGCGCCGCATCGAGGCTGCGCCGGTAGAGCCGCGCCTGGTCGACGGCGATCGCGCCACGCCGCGCGAGCTCGAGGGCGAGCTCGAGATCGTCGCTCGTGTGGTGTCGTCCCGAGCGGCCGTAGCAGAGCGTCAGCGCGCCGATGACCACGCCACGGCTGACGACCGGGACGGTGATCATCGAGCAGAGGCGCAGCTGCTCGAGCACCGCGAGATGGCCTTCGTCGACCGCCATGTCGCGGCGGAACGCGTCGTCGATGTGCGGGTGGACGGCGCTCGCGCCCGTGGAGAGCGCGCAGAGGTTGACGTCCGTCCGCTCCGAGCGCACCCACGCGGACCGCGCGAGGAGCGCCGCGGCCTCCGGATCGTCGTGCGCGCCGGAGACGCGGCGGACGCGCTCACCCTCCACCACGTCGAAGAACGCGAAGTCGGCGAGCGACGGCAGCACGACGCGGACCATCCGCTCGAGCGTCTCCTCGTACTCGATGGTGGTGGAGAACGACTCGCCCGCCGCCGCCAGCACGGCGACGCGCTCGCGCGCCTTGCGCTCGTTGTCGAGGAGGCGCGTCACGCGCTCGCGCGCTCGCTGCTCGCGCGCGTAGAGCGACGCGTTGGTGATGGCGAGGCTCGCGCGGCGCCCGATCTCGACGAGCACGTCGCGGTCGGTCTCGTCGTACTCGCGTCCGGACTCGGCCATGATGAACGAGACGACGCCGCAGGTGCGGCCCTCGCTCGAGAGCGGGACCTGCACCGTCGAGCGGAGACCGAGGTCGAGCAGGATCTGCGCCTGCTCGTCGTCGACCGACGACGTACGGAGCATCTCCGGGGTGATGCGGCGCGCCCAGACCGTCTCGCCGGTCTCGAGGATCCGCGCGGTCGAGCTGGCGTCGCCGACGCGCGTCGGGTAGCGCTCGACGTACGCGCGCGCGAGGTCGAGCTTCGACGGATCGACGTGCTGGGCGGTGAGCCGGCGGATCTCGCCGTCGACGAGCATGTCGACCGCGCACCAGTCGGCGATGTCCGGGACGACCGCCTTCGCCAGCGCGGTGAGCGTGACGTCGAGATCGAGCGACGCGGAGAGCATCTCCCCGGCGCGCGCCACCATGCGGAGGTTCGTGAGCGCGCGTGCCTGCGCGCGCTCGAGCCGCGCCCGCTCGAGCGCCTGCGCCGCGTGCCCGGCGACCGCGAGGATGAGCTTCTTCTTCTCGTCGGAGAACGCGTGCGGCGCGGCGAAGCCGAAGATGACCACGCCGAGCGTGCGGGCCTCGAACGCGAGCGGGACGGCGGCGAATGCGAGCGGGCGGTTCGCGCGCTCGGCGTCGTCCGCCACGTTCGGCACTACGCGCCGGTAGTCGTCCATCGATCCGACCCAGAGCGGGTGGCCCGCGCGGACCGCGTGGATCGCGGGCAGGTCCGCGGTCGGACCGATCGTCTTCCACCGCGTCAGGAACTCGTCGGGGACCCCTGCGCTCGCGACGAGGCTCAGCGCCCCGTCGCCGTCGACGAGCCAGAGCACGCCCGAGGCGGCGTCGAGCAGCTCGCGCCCGATCGTGACGATCGCGTCCGCCGCCGAGCGCGCGTCGGCCGCCTCGCTGACGGCGATCGGGAGCTCCTGGAGCAGCGACGCCTGACGCGCAGCGCGGTCGAACATCCGCGCAGGAGCATCGAGCACGCCACGACTCTCGCCCGTCCGGAGAAGATACGCCAGCGCCACGGTGCGCCGCGTGCCGCTGCGATCTGGTGCCGCTTCTCAGAGGCCGTCGCAGGCCGGCTTCGGCTCGGGGCAGCTCCCCGCAGTGACGAAGCGCGGCAGCGTCTGCGGGCAGCCCGCGATGTTCTCGAAGGTGTTGGTCGGGCGGAAGTTCACGAACGGTCCGTCGTAGCCCTCGGTGATCGCGTGCATCGCGCTGTCCTTGAAGACGGTGTTCGTGATGAACGCGCTCGGCGGCTGCTGGGTGAAGATCACCGCGCCCTCGTGCTCGGTGATGTTGCTGCAGGTGTTCAGCGAGCACGAGCAGTCGGCGCCGGCGTACTCGATGCGGACGTGATCGAGCTTGTTCTCTGCCATGGGCACGCCGCCGAACCACAGGCCGCGCCAGTCGCCTGCCTTCGGCGCGTCGGCGGCCGACGTGAAGACGATCGGCTTGTCCGGCGTACCGATCGCGCGCAGCACCGCGTTCGCGGGCTTGTCGCTGGTGAACGTCTGGATGCGGAACGCGATGCCGGGCTCGAACTTCATGATCACGCCCGGCTCGATGGTCATCGTCGCGGGCGGGTCGTCGTTGCTCCCGCCGACGATGAAGTTGTCCACCTTCGACGTGCCCACGTGGTACGGCACGCCGCGATCGCGCAGCGTGGCGTTCACGACGAGGCCGCCGCCCGCGACGCCGGTGCCCTGCGTGCGCAGGAGGATCTCGTCCTTCGCGTTGCCCTTGTACGAGCCGGTCGGGAGGCGATCCATCGAGTGCTCCTCGATCTCGATCGGGTAGACGGACTCGCCGCCGCCCGAGCCGGTGATCGTGAGCTCCTGCGAGCCCTCGATGAAGTTCGCGCCGCCCTGCATCCACACGCCGGTGCCGAGCGAGCCCTTGATGGTGACGTGGTCGAGCGCGAGGATCGGATCGGCGGGCAGATCCCCGTCGCCGAGCGCGTCGATCGTCGCGTTGTGCTCGAAGTCGCCGCCGCCGCCGCCTTCGAGCGTGACGTGCTTCAAGCTCGCGGTGCCCGGCGCGTGGACGTACAGGCTCGCCCAGCGCGCGCCGTCGAGGCCGCGGATGGTGATCGGCTTCGTCGGCAGGCCCTCGGCGACGAGCGAGCCGGTGCCCGGCGTCCCTGGGTACGCGACGCGGATGTGCTGGCCCTTGGCGATCTGGACCTCGGCGCACGGCTCGATGACGAGCTTCGCGCCGTTGCGGACGTTCACGTCGTACTCGACGACGTGGGGAGATCCGTCGGCCGTCCAGTGCTCCTCGCCGGAGACGTCGCCCTGGTGCTTCGTCGGGCCGGACTTCGGCGCCGGACAGTCGATGACGGGCGGGCCGCCGCCGTCGCCTTCGGGCGCGCTCACGTCGATGCCGGCGTCCGGTGAAGGCGACGAGCCGGGATCGGTCGAGCCGTCCTCGCAGGCGACGAGCGGGGCAGCGGCGAGCGTTCCGAGGGCGACGAGCGAGAGCAGCGACGACTTCACGAGGGATCCTTTCGTTACGGCCCCCCGTTCGACGCATGACCATAAGACGCCACGCACGCGAAGCGCTCACCCAAACGGACGATGGACCACGTACGGAGCGCGCTACGCTCGAGCTCAGCGCGGCGCTTCGATCATCGAGTGCCGGTCGGTGCGGCGGAGCGACTCGCCCTCGATCGCCACGGCGGCGAGGTTGCCGACCGCGCGGAGGAGCGCGAGATCGTCGGGGCGGAACGCGTCCGGCTGCGTGACCGTGTCGGCGTAGAGCACGCCGATGGTGCCGCCGCCCGGGTTGATCGGGACGCAGATCGCCGCGCGCACGTGGGCGTCGTCCTTCGCGTCGCCCGGCAGCGACGGGTCGCGCGACACGTCGGCGAACGACGCGGGGCTCCCGTGATCGACGACCCAGTCGACGACCCGCCGGCTGAACGGACGGAGCGACGAGCTCGCGAACGTCCGGAGCACGCGCGGCTCCATCTCGAGCGAGGCGTCGTCGAGCGTGAGCAGCGCGATGCGGTCGACCTCGAGCACCTGCACCGCGAGCGCGACGAGCTCGTCGAGCACGCGGTCGAGGCTCATCTCGCTGACGAGCAGCTCGCTCGCGCGGATGAGGAGGAAGAGCTTGTCCTTGTAGCGCTGCTCCTCGTCGACGGTCACCTGCGGCGTCGCCGGCCGGGCGGCGCGGCGGCTCGCGCTCGGATCCATCGCGAGCGGCGAGGGGAGGGTCTGCGCGGCGACGGAGATCTTCGGGTTCCGGGCGGTCGCGCCCTCGACGAGGAACGTAATGTCGCCGCACCGGAAGCTGTCGCCCTCGCCGAGCTCGCACCGCGCGACGCGCCTGCCGTCGTGGAAGAGCCCGTTCTTGCTCTGGAGGTCCACGACCCGGACCGTCGCGCCGTCGTAGTCGAGCCGCGCGTGCTTCCGCGAGAGGCTCTTGTGCAGGCAAAAGACGTCGTTGTCCTTGGTGCGGCCGATGGTGACGGTCCCGACCGACAGCGGGAAGGACTGCTCCTCCGGCAGGCCGGGGTTCATCACCAGCGTCAGCACGGACGCACTGTAACATCGGCGTGTTCTGCGCGAGGAAAACCGGGGGATCGAGCGCGAGGGCGGGGAGAGCGCGCGCGAGGACGCGAACGGAAGCGGCTGATCTCGGCACCCTGGACGCCGCCGGCCTGGGACAGAACGGCGCGGGCCGCCCCGCCCGCCGCCACGGCGGACGGCGTCCGCGATCGAGAAAACCGGCAAAATTCACGCCCGCCGGGGTTGACCGACCTCCGGATCCGGGGGGAGACTGCAACCTTCTCGGGGGAACCGAGCAAACAAGGAGATAACGGTCACCACATGTCGATGGGTCGCCCGCGCTTTGATCCGCGCCAGCCGCAGCGCCAGTTCCAGATTCGAGTCAACCACCGCATCCGCGTGCCGGAAGTGCGCGTCATCGACGCGAACGGCGAGATGCTCGGGGTGCTCGCAACGCACGAAGCACTGCGGCGCGCACAGGAACAAGGGCTCGACCTCGTCGAGGTGAACCCGAAGGCCGAGCCGCCGGTCTGCAAGATCCTCGACTTCGGCAAGTACAAGTACGAGGAGAAGAAGAAGGCCGGCGAGGCGAAGCGCAAGCAGACGGTCGTCGAGATCAAGGAGATCAAGCTCCGCCCGAAGACCGACGACCACGACATCGCCTTCAAGACGAAGGCGGCGCGCCGCTTCCTCGAGGCGGGCCACAAGGTGAAGTTCACGGTTCGCTTCCGCGGCCGCGAGATCACCCACCCGGAGAAGGCGCAGGAGCAGCTCACCCTGCTCATCCAGGGCACCGAAGACCTGGCGAACGTCGAGACGCGCGCGATGATGGAAGCGCGCGCGATGACCGTGCTCGTCGCCCCGAAGCCGGCGATCATGCAGAAGGTCGCGGCGCTCAAGCAGCAGCGCGAGAAGGAGCGCCAGCAGGCCGAGAAGGAAGGCCGCGAGCTCCCGCCGGAGCCCGAGTCGCTGTCCGACGTCGACACGGGCGACGAGGACGACGACGACGACGACGAGGACTGATCGGCCGGGCTCGGCGGATCACTTCCAGCCGAGCCGCGCCTTCAGCTGCGCCGCGACCCAGGTCGCGATGCGCTCATGATACGCCGGGCCGCCGTGGCCGGAGCACGCGACGAGCTCGTCGGGCGTGTACTGCGGCGGCTCGAGCAGCCACGTGCGCGCGTCGCCGCTCGCGTTGCGCTCGGCGACCACGGTCTGGAACGCGGTCCTCACGTTCGTCCGGCGCAGCCGCCCGGGCGGCGAGTCGTCCGAGAGGGCGGCGTACACCATGAGGAACACGTGCGCGTTCGGGTACGTGCCGCGGAGCATCGCGGTGAACGTCCGCGCCTTCGCGGTGAAGCCGTCGAGCGGCGGCGGCCCGTCGTCGGTCGGCTGACCGAGGTTGAAGTCGTTGCCGCCGATCGCGACGACGATCGCGTCGGGCACGATCCGCGAGAGGTCGAAGGTGCTCGTCGGATCCTCCGGGTTCGCGCGCGGGTAGAGGACGTCGATCGTCTCCGTGTCCGGCCGCCACGCGTTGAAGTAGAAGCCCTTGCCGCTGAAGACCGTGCCCTCGAGATCGGCGCCGAGCTTCTCCGCGAGGCGCGCGCCCCACGCGGCGCGGAAGTCCTGGTACCGCGCGAGCCAGGCCTGGCCTCCGCAATCACCTCCGGTGATCGCGCCCTCGTAGCCATAGCCGGCGACGTCCGAGTCGCCCACGATCTCGACGAGCCGCGGCGCTCGCGGCGGCGGCGGCGCGAGGAGGCGCCCGCCGTGGAAGTCGAAGCCGGAGAACGCGGTCACGCCGGTCTGCGACTCCGTTCGCTTGTAGAGCTCGACGCGATGCTTGCCCGCGGAGAGGTCGCTGGCGAGCTCGTAGTCGTGCGGACCCGGATCGAGCACGAGCTTCGGCCTCCACACGCCGTCGATCGCCACGTCCCACTCGCTCGGCCCGTCGGGACCCGGCGTCTCGTCGAGGTGCGCCGTCACCGCCGTCCCCTCGAACGCGGCGACGATCCGGCAGCCCGGCCAGCCGCACTTCGGCGCCGCCGGATCGCGATCGTCGAACCGACCGACGAACCTCACCGCCGGCGCCGCGGGAGGCTCCTCCGGCGCGGGCGGCGCCTCGGAGGATGGCGGCGAGGCCGGCGCCGCCGGTGCGGGCGGAGCGCCGCCGGGCGCCGGGCTGGTCGCGCCGCTCGGATCGGGATCGCTCGCGCACGAGACGGCGACGCAGAGCGCGAGGAGGACCCTGGCGCGCATGGTCACCACCCCGCCTTCGCGGCGATCGTCTCCGCCATGAACTGCGCGATCCGCTCGTGGTACTCGGGACCGCCGTGCCCGTCGCACGCCGTGAGCTCGGCCGGCACCGACGGCGGCGGGGCGACGAAGTAGACGCGGGCGTCGCCGGCGTCCTCGTGCTCCTTCACCACGGTCTTCAGCGCCGTCTCGACGTTCGTCCGGCGCAGGCGTCCGGGCGGGTACTCGTCGGTGAGCACCGCATAGGCCATCAAGAAGATGTGCGCCTGCGGGTAGCTCGTGCGGAGCTCGCTCGTCAGCTCTCGCGCCTTCTGGGTGAAGCCGTCGAGCGGCGCCGGGCCGGTGTCCTCGGGCTGGCCCATGTTGTAGTCGTTGCCGCCGATCGACACGACCTCCACGTCCGGCACGAACGTGCTGCGATCGAACGTGCTCGTGGGATCGATCGGGTTCGATCGCGGATAGAGGACGCCGATCGTCTCGAGGTCCGGGCGCCAGATGTTGAAGTAGAAGCCCTTGCCGCTGAACACGACGGCGCTCAGCTCGGCGTCGAGCTTCTGCGCGAGCCGCTCGCCCCACGCGGCGCGGAAGTTCTCGAACCTCGCCCACCACTTCGGCGCGGTCGTGCAATCGGCGCCGAGCGCGCCCTCGTAGCCGAAGCCGGCGACGTCGGAGTCGCCCACGATCTCGAGGCGGCGCGTCTTGCGCGGCGGCGGAGGGAGGAGCGAGCCGCCCGCGAAGGCGAAGCCGAGGAACTGCGTGACGCCGTCCTGTCCCTCGGTGCGCTTGTACAGCTCGACGGTGTGCTTGCCGCGCGGGAGATCGCGCGCGAGCACGTAGTCGCGCGCGGTGCGCGAGAGCACGAGCTTCGCCGACGACCACCGGCCGTCGATCGCGACGTCCCACTCGCTGGGGCCGGACTCGCCCGAGTCGTCGACGAGACGTGCCGACACCTCGGTCCCCCAGAACCGCGCGATCACGCGGCAGCCCGGCCACCCGCACTTCGGCCCTGCGGGATCGCGCTCGTCGAAGCGCCCCACGAGCTGGACCGCGGGGACGCCCGGCTCCGGGGCAGGGGGCTCGGACGCGCCGCCGCTCGAAGGATCGCCCGGCGTGGAGGGGGACGTTCCGCCGGGACCGGCCGGCGGCGGTGACGGATCGGTCCCCGGCCCGCTCCCTCCGCCGGACGCCCCGCCGCCCTGACGGCAGGAGGCGGATGCCGCGAGGAGGATCAGCGCGACGATCGACGGGAGCGGCTTCATCGATGACGAGCCTAAGGTCCACGATCGACCTCGCAACGCGACGAGTTCCCCCGCGTCGCGCGATCCGCTCGCGCTCACCGGTGGTACCTTGCGGCGCATGAAGCTCGGTGCAGCGTTGATGGGCGCGGTGGTCTTCCTCGGCGGCGCGGCCGTGTCGTCGCGCGCGGATGCCGCCCTGACGTCGAGCGAGAAGGCGCAGGTCCGTGACTTCGTCGCCTCGGCGAGGATGGAGAACGCCGGCCGCGTGCGCACGCTGGTCGCGCGGACCGATCACACCGAGAGCGAGTCGATCGCGGCGCTGGTCGACGCGGTGTCTCCCGTCGCCTGGACGCCGGAGCGCGCGGCGTTCGTGAAGGAGGTCGTCTTCGGCGGTGCATCGGCGCCGTCGCGTCCGCTCCTGACGGTCGCCACCGTCCGCGCCCTGCTCGCGCGCGCCGACGCGGTCTACCAGAAGTACGTGGGCGGCCTCGATCACGAGCCGCGCGCGGTCGCCGAGCTGGTGTCGATCTACGGCTTCCTCGACGGCGAGATCGCGAACGCGGGCCATCCGACCGCGACGTCGCACGACGCGAACGCGCGCATCCCCACGGCCTCGTACGAGGCCGCGTCGAAGGCCGTGCGTGATCACGTCGAGCACAACCAGCGCTGGCTCAAGGGCGACGGCGCGATCCCCGAGAGCGTCGCTCGCGTGCGCGCGCAGGCGCAGGCGCTCCTCCTCGACATGCTGCCGGACGGCACCACCCGCCGGGTCGACGCAGCCGACCGGCTCGGGCTCGCGGGCGCACGCCGCCGGATGCTGACCGAGTGGGGCGTGCTCTTCGCGGACGCGGGCAAGCTCGACGACGCGAAGGTCGAGCGCGTGCGTCAGGTGCTCGCGCGCCTGCCGGGGGCGCGTCTCGATCTCGCGATCGTCTTCGCGGGAGAGGACCGCGGACCGCTCCGAGGGCGCGGCTACGTCGCGTTCGTGGGCGCGCCGGGCGCGGACGCGTATCCGCTCGGCGACGAGGTCGCGCCGGGAGCGTTCGATCCGGCGACGTCCGCCATCGCCCTCGACCTCTCGGTGCTCGCCGCGCGCCGTGCGCTCGACAACAAGCCCGAGCTCCGCCTGCTCTGCGAGCGCGACGCGATCGCGACCGGGAACGATCCGAAGAAGGTGCTCGGCCGATCGCGCGGACCCGGCGTCGATCAGATCCTCGGCGCGGCGATCCACGTCCTCGAGATCGACGCTCCGCGCGCGCTCGATCTCGCGTTCGCGCGCCTGCTCGACGGGCGCCCCGAGAGCGCGGCGCTGCTCTCGGACGCGCTCGGCGCGCTCGCGGTGTTCGTGCCGGCGCCGGCGGACAAGTCGGGGCAGGGCTTGCAGCTCGATCTCGGCAAGCCCGAGGGAGCGGTGTCGCTGACCGCGGTCCGCCTCGCGCCGAACGGCGCCGCGTCGTCGTTCAACCTCGACGGCCACTCGTGGGCCGTCGATCGCGCGCCGCCGACGCTGGCGGTGACGAAGGTCACGCGCGACGGAGCGCCGATCTCGCTCGCGACCCTCTCGACCGCGCGCGCGCCGCTGCGCGAGGGCACGAGCTGGTCGGAGTCGGGCTACGTGTTCACGAAGATGCGCGGCACGCCCCAGGCCGCGGTCGCGCCGGCGACGGGCAAGGCGGCGGGTCCGACGGTGAAGGTGGTCGGCGTGGCCGGCCGCGGCTACGACGCGATCGGGACGCCGCCCGCGGGCGAGGACTTCGTGGTCGAGGGCGATCTCACGGTGACCGGAGCTCCGGGCGGGCTCGCCGTGCGCGCGGTGCAGGGACGTGACGCGGTCCGCGGCGCGCTCCTCGTGGTGACGCCGAAAGGCCGGACCGCGCTGGCCACGAGCGACGATGCGGGCAACGAGGCGCTCCTCGGCGCGCCGATCGATCCGAGCCCCGCGATGCCGGTGCACGTGAAGATCACCGTGCAGGGCACGAAGATCGAGGCGGTGGTCGGCGACAAGACGATCAAGGGCACGCTGCCCGCGACGCTCGGCAAGGGCGACGTCGCGATCGTCGCGAAGCGAGGAGCCACCGTCGAGATCGGCGGATTCGTGATCAAGAAGAAGTGACCGCGCGCGCGCGGACCCGGAAATTGGGCCGTCTTCCCCATTGGGTGGGAGATTTGGCTACATGCCTCGGTTCGCGTGCGCCACGATCGCCCTCGCGTTGATCGCGTGCGCCTGCGCGCCGGACGGCCGGCCGGACGCGTCGTCCGGCTCCTTCGCTTCTTCCTCCTCTTCTTCCTCTCCTTCCTCCGTCGCGCCCGCGGCGGAAGAGCCGGCGATCGTCATCGAGCCGATCGGGCCACCCGCGGCCGCGCCGCTCGCACGACCGCTGCGCGTGCTCGTCGGCGGCGATCTGCTCCCGCATCGACCGAGCCTCGTCACCCCCGCGTCGATCCGCGCCGCGCTCGCGCCGCTCGCTCCGACGTTTGCGAAGGCGGACGTGGTCGTCGCCAACTACGAGGCCGCGACGGGCGAGGTCGATCCGAAGGCGTTCCGCATGGCGTACGCGGCGCCTCCCGGATGGCTCGAGGAGCTGCCTCGCGCGGGCATCCGCGCGCTCACCGTCGCGAACAACCACGCCTGCGACCTCGGCATCGAGGGCGTCGAGGCGACGCTCGCCGCGGCGGCGAACGGCGGAGCGATCGCGATCGGCGGAGACGCGCGCGATCCGTGGGCGGCCCGTGCGATCGTGGACGAGGGCGGCAAGCGCATCTGCGCCGTCGGCTGGACGACGCTGATGAACGCGGAGACGGGCTGCTCGCGGACCGTTCGGATCGCGACGGCGCGGCTCGATCGCCAGGGTCGCGCGCGCATCGACTCGGCGATCGCGCGCGCGAAGAGCTGGTGCGACGCGACCATCGCCATCATCCACGGCGGCCAGGAGTACGTCGGGCAGATCCGCGAGGTGATGGATCAGGCGCGGCGCGCCGCGGACGCGGGTGCGGACGCCGTCGTCGTGCACCATCCGCACGTCGCCTCGCCGGTCGTCGTCCACACGACCAGGGACGGACGCAACGTCCCGCTCTTCGCGTCGGTGGGCAACCTCGTGTCGAACCAGGGCGAGTCGTGGAAGCCGTCGATGTTCCCGGTGCTCCGCGAGAACCGCCGCCTCGTCTGCGTGAACGGCTGGACGCGCCTCGGCGTGCTCGCGGATCTCGCGTTCGACTTCCAGAAGGACGGCGTGCGCCTCGACTGGGGCTACCACCTCACCTGGACCGAGAACGAGCACGCGAACGACCGCGCGATCGCGGTGCCGAAGATCGAGACCCGGCTGCTCGATCCGGAGCGTGACGCGGACATCGTCGCGCGGCTCTCCGAGGACGACCGTGGACCGGTCGACCTCTTCGACGATCCCTGCTGGGTGGAGCGCCCGATCCTCACGGCCGACGAGGCGACCCGCGATCCGCGGTGCACGACGTCGATCCGCCGGCCGCCGCCGGGCTCGCCCGCGGCCCTGGCCGCCCGACCGGTGGCGAATCGTCCGAAGAAGAAGCGTTGACCGCCCGTTTGACAGCCGGAGCGGCACGAGCCTAAGAGGGGAGCCATGGCAGAGCAGGCTGTCTCCTCGGGGCGCAAGGTCCGCATCCTCGTCGCCAAGCCCGGTCTCGATGGTCACGATCGCGGAGCGAAGGTCGTCGCCCGCGCGCTCCGCGATGCAGGGTTCGAGGTCATCTACACGGGCCTGCACCAGACGCCGGAGATGATCGCGAACGCCGCCGTGCAGGAGGACGTCGACGCGGTCGGCCTCTCGATCATGAGCGGCGCGCACAACACGCTGTTCCCGGCGGTCGTCGACGCGCTGAAGGCGAAGGGCGCCGACGACGTGATCGTGTTCGGCGGCGGGATCATCCCCGAGGGCGATCTCGAGCGTCTCCGCACCTCCGGCGTGAAGGGCGTCTTCACCCCGGGCACGCCGCTCGAGACGATCATCGGCTGGGTGAACGACAACGTCGCCGCTCGCTCGTAGCGGCGGGTCGGCCGCTCACAGTCCCCATCCGAGCGCGAGGAGCAGGCGCGGCGTCGTCTCCGCGCGCTCGAACCGCGCCGCGATCGGCAGCGTGGAGCTGCGATGCGCGATGCCGACGCCGGCGAGGACGTAGAACCCGTACCGGAGGCGCGCGTGGAGGCCGACGTCGAACGCGACGCCTCGACGCTCGCCGCGCGCGCCTTGCTGCTCGAGATCGTCGGCGAGGTACGTCGCGGCGAGCCAGGCATGCGCGAGCCGTAGACCGTCGCGGCGGCGCGGCTCGAGGCCGAAGAAGAGCCGGCTGCCGACCTCGTAGGCCCAGCCACGAAGATCGCGCGCGTCGATGCGGCTCGCGCCGAGGACGAACGTGAGCGGCCCCATCACCGCGACCTGGCCCTGGCCGCCGAAGCGATCGACCGCGGCCGCGAGCGGGTTCACCTCGATCGAGGCGTAGCGCACCGGACGGAGGTCGTCTTCGCGATCGGGCTCGGACGGCGCGGCGGTCTCGGCGCGCGCTGCGCCCGGGACGATCGAGAGAAGACAGCCGACGAGGACGAGGCAGGCGCACGAGAGACGGCGACGCATGCACCTCAGCGTGGCGATCGCCGCGCGCGCGAGGAAATGACACCGCCTGAGATCAGAGATTGGCGCGGCCGCGGCGACGCAGAGGGAGGAGCAGCGCGACGCCGAGCAGCGCGTAGCGGGAGACCGGGCTCGGGCTCTTCTTCTTCGTCTTGCGGAGGGCGTGCGGCTTCTTGGCCGCGGGCTTCACCTTCACGCCGGTCGGGCTCGCTTCGTCCTCGGTGTCCCAGCCGTCGTCGCTCCCGCCGCTCGACGACGAGCTCGACGATCCGCCGGAGCACGAGTCGGACGACGAGGACGACGACGTGCTGTCGTCGCCCGAGCAGCTGTCGGCCGAGTCGTCGCTGTCCCAGCCTTCGTCGGAGGACGTCGTGGTCGTCCCGCCGCTGCAGCTGTCGCTGCTCGTGTCGTCGGGCGGAGGATCGGTCTCCTCGTACTCCTCGTAGGTGGTCGTCGACGCGGTGGTCGTGCTGCCGCCGCATCCCGGCTCGACGTAGACGCCGCCGCTGCTGCTGCTGCTTCCTCCGCCTCCCGCGCTGCTGCCGGGGTCGTAGCCCGACGACGATCCGCTCGGCGGCGTGATCGGCGGATCGGCCGGCGCCGTGGCGCATGCCTCGTACGACGACGCGCGGACCACCGGGCGCCGCGGGGCTGCCGTGGGATCGAAGGCGATCGGCAGATCGGCCCCGAGCCCGCCGCGCGCGACGACGCCTGCCCAGCGCGTGACGACCACGTCCGCAGGCGACGCGCCCGACAGCGCGAAGGCGAGATCGCGCGCGCCGTCCCCGCACGACACCGACGAGGGATCGATCGTCCCGGGCGCGGGCGTGCATGCGAGCCCGCCGGGGACACGCGCCGCGTCGCCGGGCGCGCACGAGACGCCGACCGTTCCGGCGCTCGATCCGGCGGCCTGCGCGGAGGACGCGCACGCGTTGTTCACGAAGTAGGCCGCGGCGACGGACGGCGCCGGGCTCCCGCCCGCGAACGCGGTGCCGTCGAACAGCGCCGCGTGCGATGCCGACTCGCGAACCCACGCGCTCCCGCCGGCGCCTTCGACGGCGTTGCGACGCCACTCGGCGTACGAGCTGCCGCGCTGGCCCCAGCGGATCGCCGTCGCGTCGACGTCGCGCGTCCCGGGGAGCGAGGCGACGCCTGCGCCGATGGTGAACGCGGTGACGTACGTGCTCGCGGCGCGGCTGCCCGTGAGCGCGAGAGGGAGCACGGCCCCGCCGTCGTCGCTCACGCGCAGGGTCCCCGACGACGACGCGCTCCACGTCGATGCGAGCTCGATCGACACCAGGTTCCATCCGGACTGGTAGAGCGACGCGATCTGCGCGGCGACCGCGGGCGTCACCTCGTAGCCGTGCTCGGCGGCGTGGGCCTTCGCGGCGTCGGCGGTGGGGTGGACGGCGACCGCGGCGGGCGCGCGCTTCGTCGCGGTCTTGGTCCACGCGGCCGCACGCTCGGGCGACGAGGGCACCGGGCACGGCGCGGGTGCGCTCGGAGGAAGGACCCGCACCGCGGTCGCGTCGTCGAGCGCGGCGAGCCAGCCGTCGGGCGCCCAGTCGATCGCCGCGCCGGGACGCGCCGGCACGAGCCACAAGGCGCGCGTCGCGGCGGGCGTCGTGACCTCGGTCCACCGGGTCGTCCCGGCGGCGGTCGACGCGACGGCGATGCGGATGTCGAGGGCGTTCGGATCGGGCGATCCGAGGCGCGGAAGGACGGCGCCCCCGGCCCGCGCCGGGGAGGGGATCCCGAGGGAGGCGAGGATCGCCGCGGCGGCGAGGAGGGAACCGAGGACGGGCCGGGAGCGCAAGTCACGGCGGGTAGCGCAAGCGGCGTACCGCGCCGGCGCCCTGGTTTTCGCGGGTTTCTAGCGGGGCTGGTGATGCGATTGACGTTGCGCCTGCGAACCGGCGGTCACAGTGTCCCCGAGCTCGAGGGGCATCGCGGGGTCCG
>JBDHVD010000025.1:0-37185 GCA_039809525.1 Labilithrix sp.
CTCACCGCGCTCGGCTACCGGATCGCGCGCCGCGAGCGCGAGGCGCTGATGCACCTCTGGCGCTACGTCGGCCTCCTCGTCGGCGTGCGCGAGGACCTCTTGCCGAGGACGTTCGCCGAGGGCCTCGAGCTCGCGTGGATGTTCAACATGACGGAGAAGGGGCCCGACGACGACAGCCGCGCCCTCGCCGCCGCGCTGCTCGACGCGTGGTCCACCGGCCTGCCCGGCCGCGGCGGCGGCCTGCGCGGCGCGATCGAGGGGCGCTTCCTCACCGGCTTCGCGCGCTTCGTGCTCGGCCGGAAGGCCTCGGACGCGCTCGCGCTCCCCGACGACGCCTGGAAGTGGGGCCCGCTCGCCCTCGCGCCCGCGCGCGCCTCGCTCGAGATGGTGCGGCTCCTCGTTCCCGGCGGCCGCGCGCGAGCCATCCGGCGCGGCCGCGCGATCATCGAGGAGGAGGTGCGGCTCGGCCTCGGCGACCGCACGCCGAGCTACCAGCCGGGGTGAAGAAATCCTGCGACCCGGCCGGGGATGCAGGCTCTACGAGGCGACCCTCGAAAGGAGCCATCCATGTCGCGTTCGTACCTCGCCGCCGCCGCATCGCTCGTCGCCGTCCTCGCCGCCGCCTGCTCGACCAGCGTGTCCCCCGAGCTCGTTCGCACCAAGGCCGCGAGCGATCTCGAGTGCAAGGGCCAGGACGTGAAGGTGGAGCAGATCAACGACGGCAACTGGAAGGCGACCGGCTGCGCGAAGACCGCCACCTACGTCTGCAGCGGCTCGAACTTCATGTCGAGCGGGATGTGCATGCGCGAGGGCACCACGCCGACGTCGGCCTCGGTCGCCAAGTAGCCGGGGCACGACGCCCCTCATGACGCCGTTCCCCGTGCGAGGTCTGCGGAGCCCTGAATCCACTGGACGGCGTTGCTCGCCTGCACCGAGTGCCTGCGATCCGGCCGCGTCGCGATGGCCAAGGACGTCGCAAGGCTCCGATGGTCTACCTCGGCGCGTGGAGCCGCGAACGGTTCTCCGCAGAGGCGGACGACGCTGACGGTCGCGCGCTCTTCGATGGGATCGTGGAGGGCATCGTCCCCGGCTCGTGGGAAGACGAGCTGCACGACGAGACCGGCGTCTACGTCTTCTTCGCGTGCTAGAGCCGCACCTCGCACGTGGAGATGAGCACGATGTCCTCTCCTCCGTGGAAGACGTACTCCTTCGGGTTGACGAGCGTCTCGTCTCCCTTCTGGACCGCGACGAGGAGCGCGTCGTGCTCCTCCTTGAGGTGGGTCATGAGCTCGACGAAGCTCTTGCCCTTCCACTGCCTCGGGACGTGGCACCGCGTGAAGCGATTGCCCACGTCGATCGTGAGCAGCTCGGAGAGCACCCTCATCACGCCGCGCGTGATCGCCGACTGCGCGAGCATGAAGGCGCTCTGCTCGCCGGTGACCACGTAGTCGTTCACGCCGCCCATCTCGAGATGGTGCGAGTGCTCGCGCCGGTGGATCTCCGCGCAGGTGTAGACCTTCGGGTTCATGCGCTCGATCGTGAGGGCCGCGAGGACGGTGCGCGCGTCGGCGTCGCGCTCCTTCCGCCCGCGCGACATGTCCGAGAGGATGATCGCGCGTGCGGCGCGCCTCACGCCGGCCTTCTCCAGCGCCTCGATCTTGGTGAAGTCGTCGTTGAGGAACTGGACGCGGGTGCGGACGCTCTCGTCGGCGATCACCGGGACGCCGTGCTCGAACTCGGCGACGACCACGATCGGCTTGTCGTCGTCGGGATACGCGGAGACGTACTCGCGCGCGACGATCGGCCCCGTCGTCCGGCTCCAGCCGCAGATGATCAGGTGGTCGCGGAGGTCTTCCCAGTCCATGATGAGGTCGCCGGTGCGCATGCGATCGGTGACGAGCGCCGAGATCGTACCGACCACGGTCGCGAATGCGAAGAGCCCCGTGAGGATCACGAACACCGCGACCACGTGGCCGCCGATCGTCTGGGGCGGCCCCGGGATCGGCTCGGCGGCGACGACGGAGTAGACGCTGAACCAGAACGCCTGGCCGAAGGTGCCGAGCGCGGGGTTCGAGCCGCGCTCGAACGTGACGAGGGCCGAGCTCGCGAAGACGATCGCCAGCAGCACGAAGCCCGAGGCGAAGAACACCTCGCGCGCGCCCCGGCGCACCACCTTCGGGAACATCACCGCCAGGTGCCGCGCGATCTTCGCCAGGCGGAGGAGGCGGAAGATGCGGAGGAGCGCGAACGCCGCGAGCCAGGGAGGCGCCGCGAGCGTCGCTCCCTCGACGACGAAGAGGCGCGCGGCGGCGATGAGCGGCAGCACGCTGAGGACGTCGAGCCAGTACTCGCGGACGAACGCGCGCCGGCTCGGCGCGACGCGATAGCGGACGAGCAGCTCGACGACGAACAGGGCGCTGATGGCGTGGACGGCGTAGACGACCCAGCGCTGCGGGGACGGCGTCGTGGTCTCGACGACGGTGAGCGCCGCGGAGACGAGGATCAGCCCGCCGAGGAGCGTCTCGAACCAGCGGCGCGTGAGCAGCCGGTGGATCGCCCGCTGCCCGAACGCCGTCATGCAGCGACGCCGAGCCTCGTCAGCAGCGCGTTCACGTCGGGGTCGCGGCCGAGGAACGTGCGGTAGAGGACGGCCGGGTCCTCCGTGTCACCGCGCGCGAGGATGTCCTTGCGGAACGCGTCCCCCGCCGACCGCGCGAGGATGCCCTCCTTCTTGAAGCGGCTGAACGCGTCGGCCTCGAGCACCTCGGACCACTGGTACGAGTAGTAACCGGCGGCGTAGCCGTAGGCCGCGCCGAACAGGTGCGAGAACGACGCGAGCATCGCGTACTGGTCCGGCAGCCGCGTCGGCGAGAAGCGCGCGAAGACCTCGCGCGCGTGCTTCATCACGTCGCCGTGGGCCTTCGGGTCGTACTCGGTGTGGAGCGACAGGTCGACGCTCGAGAAGCCGAGCTGGCGCATGAGCGCGTTCGCCGCGCGGAACGTGCGCGCCGCGAGCATGCGCTTCTTCACGTCGTCCGGGATCGGTGCGCCGGTCTCGCAGTGGCGCGCGAACCGATCGAGCGCCGCCGGCTCCCAGCACCAGTTCTCCATGATCATCGAGGGCAGCTCGACGAAGTCGGAGACCACGCGCGTGCCCGCGAGCGACCGGATGGGCACCTCGGAGAGCACGTGGTGCATCATGTGCCCGAACTCGTGGAAGAGCGTCTCCACCTCGCGGTGGTTGAGCAGCGCGGGCGCTCCGGCCTTGCGCGGCGGAGTGACGTTCGCGACGACGACGGCGACGTTCTCGAGCTCGTTCGCCGTGCCGGGGAGGCGATCGACCACGCCGCCCATCCACGCGCCGTCGCGCTTGGTCTCGCGCGGGAACAGGTCGAGGTAGAAGCCGCCGAGCTTCCTTCCCGCCTCGTCCTTCACCGTCCACGCGGTGACATCCGGATGCCAGACCGGTGCGCCCGCGGCGCGCTCGATGGTGATGCCGTAGATCGCGGTCGCGATCTCGAAGAGCCCCTTCTGCACGCGATCGAGCGGGAAGTACGGACGAAGCGTCTCCTCGTCGAAGTCGTCGAGCGCGCGGCGCATCTTCTCCGCCCAGTACGCGGTGTCCCACGCCTCGAGCGGCCCCTGGTGGCCGTTCTTCTCCGCGAACGCCTGGAGCTCCGCGTTCTCGCGCTCGAAGCCCTTCATCAGCCGCTCGCGCAGCATGTTCACGAAGGCGAGCGCCTTCGCGCCGCTCTTCGCCATGCGATCGTCGGTGGCGAGATCGGCGAAGTGCGCGAAGCCGAGGAGCTTCGCCTTCTCGCGGCGGAGCTCGAGGATCTCGCGGATGAGCGGCGGGTTCTCGTTCGACGCGCGCGTGACGTTCGCGCGGTACATCGTCTCGCGGAGCGCGCGATCGTCGGCGAAGGTCATCACCGGCCCGTACGACGGCGCCTGCAGCGTGAGGCGATGGCCCTTCTTGCCCTTCTCCTCCGCGCTCTTCCTCGCCGCCTCGAGCGCGCCCTCCGGCAGCCCCGAGAGGCGCGAGGCGTCCTCGAGCACGAGCTCGAACGCGGCCGTCGCGTCGACCACGTTCTGGGCGAACTTCGTCGTCTTCTCCGAGAGCGCGACGTCGATCTCCGCCATGCGCTTCTTGCCCGCGTCGTCGAGCTCCGCGCCGTTGCGCCGGAAGTCGTCGAGCGTCTTCTTCAGGTAGCGCGCGCGCGCCGGGTCGAGCCTCTTGGCCTCGTCCGTCGCCGCCAGCTCCTTCAGCGCCTCGTACAGCGGCTTCGACAGCAGGATCTGGCTGTAGAATGCACTCACCGCCGGAAGGACGGCGTTGTACGCCTCGCGCAGGTCGGGCGTGCCGAGCACCGACTCGAGGTGCCCGGCGACGTTCAACGCGTAGTCGAGCTCGTTCGTCGCCAGATCGAGCGCGCCCAATGTCGCATCGTACGTGCGAGGCGCGGTCGCGATCGCGTCGAGCTTCGCCTGCGCGGCCTTCAGCAATTGCTCGATCGCAGGCTGGATTTGCTCGGCCTTCACCTCTCCCCACGGGACGGGCGTACGGATCGCGAGCAGCGGGCTGTCCTTGGGCGTCGGCGTCGACATCGGTTGCCGAGTGTACCAAGGCCCGCCTCGTCGGCTATACCGGCTTCCCTCATGCGCCTCCTCCTCCTTCCGTCCGTCGCGCTCGTCCTCGCCGCCGCATGCGGTCCGGGGCCCACCCCCGAGACCCCCAAGCCGGGCGACGACGCCGGAGCTCCGGCCCAGTCGAGCCCCGGCGGCGATGCCGGCGCGAGCGCCAGCGCCAGCGGCGGCGGCGGCGGCGATCGCCTCGCCGAGAACCAGAAGGCGTTCATGCAGGGATGCGCGCGCGGCGGCGAGGGCACCGGCCCGTTCTGCGAGTGCGCCTGGAACGAGATGCGCGCGTTCGTCGGCGACGCGAAGATGTCGACCGAAGGGCCGAGCGAGAAGGACCTCGTCGACAGCCACCCGCGCGTGATGTCCGCGTGCAAGTCGAAGATGCCGGAGCCGGCGGTGAAGCAGGGCTTCATGCAGGGCTGCGTCGGCGATCGCCAGGAGATGAA
This sequence comes from Labilithrix sp., assembly GCA_039809525.1. Lineage (GTDB taxonomy): Bacteria > Myxococcota_A > Polyangia > Polyangiales > Polyangiaceae > Labilithrix. The sequence goes on from JBDHVD010000025.1 coordinate 5,088, forward strand.
CGCGTACTGCGAGTGCTCGTGGACCGAGTTCCGCAAGCAGTTCTCCCCGGGCGACCTCGGCGACGAGACCATCATCCGGAGCGACAAGTTCAACGCCGCGCGCGTCGCGGTCACCAAGGCCTGCGGCTCGAAGATCTCCGAGAAGGTCGTCAAGGACGGCTTCCTCAAGGCGTGCACGCGCGACCCGAGCCTCGAGAAGTTCTGCGGCTGCGCGTGGACGGAGCTGAAGAAGACGGCGAGCCCGGCGGAGATCGAGGCCGGCCTCGTCGACAAGGACAAGATCACGGCGACGCTCGACAAGCAGTGCGGCAAGCTCAAGCCGGCGGCCCCGGCGGGCGCCACTCCCCCGGCGAAGTGACGACGTGATGGGCCGCGCCGCGCTCCTCCTCCTCCTCTTCGTCTTCGTCGCGTGCCCCGCCGCCCTCGCGGTCGGGGCGTGCGGCGGCGGCTCGTCGGAAGCGAAGAGCGCCCAGGCGCCCGCCTCCGATGCCGGCCCGGCCGCGCCCTCCGAGGGCACCGCCGGCGATCTCGCATCGAGCAAGGCCGCGTTCGTCGCCGAGTGCTCGAAGGAGAACCCCGGCACGGAGGAGTACTGCGGCTGCGCGTGGGACGTCGCGCGCCAGACCTACGGCGACGACGCCGTCCGGGCGAAGGGGACGCCGTCGAACGACGACCTCGCCAAGATCCACGTGAAGGTCTCGTCCGCATGCGCCTCGAAGTTCCCGCCCGAGGTGATCGAGCGGGCGTTCATGGCCGGCTGCACGAAGAAGCAGCCCGAGATGCAGCAGTACTGCGCGTGCTCGTGGCAAGAGCTCTCGAAGAAGATGCCTGCCGGCGAGCTCATGGCCGAGCGCGCCAAGGGCAGCGAGAAGTACCAGAGCGCGATGCACGCCTCCGCCAACGCCTGCGGCAAGCTCCGCCCCGCGCGCTGAGCCCCCCGCGAGCGATGGCCGCGTGCGCGCGATTGGGGCGATAGTTCTCCGCCGCCGCGTCTCGCGCGAGGCCAACGAGGCTTCACCCCCCGAAGGCCGTCTTTGCCGATCGAGTCTTCGCCTCGTGCCTCCGCGTCGAGCAGCGACGCGCCCCGCAGCGGCGCGCTCGATTGGGGCGATAGTCCTCCGCGGCGGCGTCTCGCGCGAGGGGCGACGGGGCCCCCCTCGGAGCTGTCTTCTCAGACCGACTCCGTCGCCTCCTGCGAACGGCGCCGAGCAACGACGCGCCCCCCAGCGCGCACTCGATTGGGGCGATAGTCCCCTGCCGTGGTTCCATTCGCACGGGCGCGTGATGACGCGTTTCGCGCGGGGGCCGCGCGATCGACCGCGCACGCCCAGCCGAGCATGCACGCGGCGGACGGGGCACCAGCCCCGAAGGCTGTCTTCTCAGACCGACGGTCGTCGCCTCCTGCGTCCGCGTCGAGCAACCACGCGCCCCGCAGCGCGCGCTCGATTCGGGCAATAGTTCACCGCGGCAGCGTCTCCCGCGAGGGCGACGGGGCACGACCTCCGAAGGCCGTCTTTGCCGATCGAGTTCCTTCGCGGCCCCGAGCAACGCGACCTGCAGCGCACTCGATTAAGGCGATAGTCCTCTGCCCGCGCCACTTCAAGCGGTGACGCCATGGAGGCCGCTTTCGCAGATCACGTCCTCACGGCAGCCATCCTCGGGGCGGTGCTGCACGAGGGACAGAAGCCGAAGCAGAAGGCAGCTTGAAGCGACAGCGCGGCGTACGCCAACGCCGCGCGCCTCGAGCTCACCGTGAAGGCAAGCCGTCTTCGACCTGCAGCGCGCCGCCTCCGCGCGTCACGCGATGCGGCGGACGCGCTCGATGGGGACGATGGTCCTGCGCCGCTGACGGACGTCGGAATTCGCCCGGTGTCGTTCGCACTGGACAGATCACGTCGTCGGAACCGACGCGGGGCCGCCGAGGTGGGTCAAGGACGAAACGCGCGAGTGCGCACCGGAGCATCGCTCGTGGACGGAAGGTCCGCGGACGCCCTGATCTGTCGCCGGCCGACACGCGCGTTGGAGCTCGGACCGGCGCCATCCTCGTTGGGGCGGTGGACGTCGCCGCGCCGAGCCATCCGCGATCGGTCGACTGCCGCGCGACGATGCGAGCGCGCCCGAGCGCTGTCGCTGCGCGCCGGTCTGGGTCACGACGCGGGCTTGTCCGTCGCGGATGGAGGTGCACCCCTCGGCGCGTCGGTCGTCCGAAGTAGACCTCGGCGGCGCCACCCGACCGCGAGCAGCCACGTCCTCGGCCGCGGCGGTCGCCACATGCCGTCCGCGGTCGGATCGCGGCTGCGGCGATCGCAGAATCCGTCGAACCACTCCGCGGACGAGTACGGGTCGAGGAAGCTCGCCGTGCGCGCCGCCTCTCCATGCTTCTTCGCGTTCTGGAGCACGTAGAGGAGGGCGTTCCTCACCTCCGCCGGCGTCTTCAGGTCGTGGCGATGATAGCGATGGTCCCAGACCTTCCCCTTGCGACGACCGAGCAGCGCGTGCAGGCGCTTCGCGAAGCGGATCGCGAAGCTGCGCATCGCCGACGAGAGGGCGTCCTTGTCGGCGGCCTCGCCGATCAGGTGGATGTGATCGTGCTGGAGCGAGTGATGCGTGATCTGGAAGTCGTCGCGCGGGCGCTCGGCGAGGAGGCGGCGCAGCATGTTGCAGACGAGCTCGCAGCGAAACGACGGCAAGCCACGGCGCGCACGCAGGGTCACGTGCACCGGGTTGGCGCGCGCATGCACCGGGCGCTTCCGATGCGGGACGCGACGCCGCTCTCCCGGAGGCCGGCCCGCCCCCTTCCTCTTCCCGCCATGTCCGGCCGTGCGAGCGAGCACGAGCTGCTTCGGACGACGCCTCGCTTTGCTCATCGCGATCCCCTCCCGATTGCGCGCCCGCACCATGCGCACGAACGTGCCCGTTCGCAATGGTCGATCGACGTCATGACGTTCGCCTGCGACGGCGGATGTCGCGCGCGGCAGCAGTCGCGGGAGACGGGTCGCGTGAGGTCTGGCGAGAAGGCTCGGGCACTGTCGTCACGCTCGCGCGTGCGAACCGAGACGTGGCTTACGCGCGGAGGAGGCCGCAGGACTATCGCCCCAATCGAGTCTGCGCGCGCCCCCAGCGCGCTGCAGGTCGCGGCAGCTGTCCCCGCGGAGCGCGCACCCCGTCGTGACGCGCGCACCGTTGCTCGCCGCGTCGCTCGTCAGAGCAGCTTGCTCTTGCCCTGGCTCGCGAGCGTGAAGGCGATCAGCTTGTAGAGCATGCGCGCGCCGACGTTGCCGTCCCACTCGTCGTCGGCGTCGTTGGGGTTCGGCGCGACCTCGTTCAGATCGAAGCCGATGATCTTGCGGCCGGCACGCACCACCTCGCGGAGCACGGCGATGACCTCGTGGACGTCGAGGCCGCCCGGGACCGGCGTCCCGGTGTGCGGGCAGAAGCGCGGATCGAGGCCGTCGATGTCGAACGAGACCCAGACCTCGTCGGGCAGCGCCTGCGCGATCTCCTTGGCGATGGTGCTGAACTTCTCGCCGTCGAGCTTGCGGAGGGCGAGATCGCGATCGAAGAAGATCGAGACGCGGCGGCCGAGAGCGCGCGTGTAGCCGATCTCCTCCTCGCACACGTCGCGGATGCCCACCTGGACGAGCTTCTCGACCTCGCGCACGTTCTCGAGCACGTTGTGCATGATCGAGGCGTGCGAGTGGGTAAAGCCCTCGTAGGCGTTGCGCGTGTCGGAGTGCGCGTCGAAGTGGAGGATGCCGAAGCCGCCCTTCTTCCGCGCGGCCATGGCCTCGAGCGCGCCGTAGGGGACCGAGTGATCGCCGCCGACGATGCCGACGATCTTGTTCGCGCCGAGAAGGCGCGCCGTCTCGTGCGCGACCCACGCGTTGACCTGCCCGGAGAGCTCGTTGACCCGCGCGACCGCCGCCTGGAGCTCCGGATCGTCGCCGGCGCCGCCCGCTTCGACGACCTTCTCCGCGAGCGCCTTCGCCTGGCCGTTCCACGCCACGATGCCCTCGGGCTCGGGCAGCATGTGGATGCCGTGCACGTACGGCTTCTCGACGTCGAGGTCGTAGAGATCGATCTGCGCGCTCGCGTCGAGGATCGCGCGCGGGCCCTCCGACGCGCCGCCGCCGTACGAGGTCGTCGCCTCCCACGGGACGGGGATCAGCACGACGAGGGCATCCTCTTCGCCGTGCGGGAGGCCGAAGACTCCGGAGCCGGGCTGCGCGGGCGCGTTCGGATCGAATTCCATCTCGGCGCCGCTTCTAGCACGCCTCACCTGCGGGGCGCGGGCCGCAATCGGCCTCGGCAAGCGCGACCGTTCGCGCGACGTGGGACGGATCGTCGCCGAGGATTTCTCAGGAGGCTCGGTATCTCGATACGATCGAGCTCACCTTCGTATGCGAGCCACCGTAGTGGGGATGCTCATCGCGTCCCTCGTCGTGCCGTCGTGCACGCGCAAGGACAGCCCTGCCACCGATCCGCCGAGCCTCGTGCCCACGGCGGCCGCGGCGCCTGCTGCTTCGCCGATCGCGAAGCAGACCTCGGCGACGCAGGCGGGGACGACGTCCCATCGGCTCATGGGGCGCTTCGTGAAGGAGCCGGGCGGAATGCGCTTCGCATGGCCGGGCAGCGCGATGGTCGCGCGCTTCAAGGGCACCTCGATCGCGCTGCGGCTGAAGGACGACGGCTTCAACCTGTTCCAGGTCGTCGTCGACGGCGAGACGAAGAAGGTGCTGCGCACCGACAAGACGAAGGACCTGTACGTGCTCGCCGAGGGGCTGCCCGACACGGTGCACGACGTCGTGGTGGAGAAGCGCACCGAGGCGAAGGTCGGCGAGGCGGTGTTCGTCGGCTTCGAGGTCGGCCCCGGCGGTCAGCTCATGGCCCCGCCGCCGGCGCCGGAGCGCCGGATCGAGGTGATCGGCGACTCGATCTCGACGGGGTACGGCAACGAGGGGCCCGGCGCGAGCTGCGGGTTCGTGAACAGCCAGGAGAACGAGTACCTCGCCTACGGCGCGCTGACCGCGCGGGCGCTCGGCGCCGATCACACGACCATCGCGTGGTCGGGCAAGACGCTCCACGAGATGCGCGAGTACTTCGACAAGGCGCTGCCCGCGCGCGACGACAGCAAGTGGGACTTCGCCGAGTACCAGCCGCAGGTGGTCGTGGTGAACGTCGGCACCAACAACTTCGCGCTCGTCGATCCGGGCGAGGCGCGCTTCGTGACGCTCTATCACGCGCTCGTCGCGAAGGTCCGCGCGGCCTACCCGAAGGCGTTCATCGTCTGCGCGCTCGGGCCGATGCTGAGCGACATCTATCCCGAGGGCCGGCGGAACCTGACCCAGGCCCGGAAGTACATGAAAGTCGCAGTCGCGAAGCTGAAAGAAGCCGGCGACACGAACTTGGAGTTGCTCGAGTTCCCCGAGCAGAATCACGCCGACGGTCTCGGGTGCGGGTACCATCCGAGCCTGAAGACGCACAAGCTGATGTCGGATCGTCTCGTGGCCATGCTGAAGGAGCGAATGGGATGGTGAGGTCGCTGGCTCTGGTTGCTCATCTCGTGACGGTCCTCGGATGCACGTCGTGCAGCTCGCGCACGACGACACCGGTGACCGCCAAGGACGGCGCGCCCGACGGCTCGCCGACCACGCCGACGACGTCCGCGGCCTCGGCGAACGACGAGATCGGCGACGCCGGCGCCGCGACGCCGAAGGCGGCGAGCGCGAAGACGGAGGCGCCGGCCTCGACCGGGATGGACGCCGTCTCGTACATCAAGGCGCACCTGCCGAAGGGCGGGAGCGTCGTCGACGGTGATCCGCCGAAGATCATCCATCACGTGAAGGCCGGCGACACGGCGGCTTCGCTCGCGAAGGAGTACCTCGCGCTCACGGAGATCTACTACGCGCGCGATCTCGAGAAGGAGCTCTCGAAGAAGAACCTCACGCCCGGCGCGAAGATCGAGATCCCGAGCCCGCTCACCCATTCGATCAAGGATCCGCGCGAGGAGCGCCTCGGCTGGCCCGAGGACAAGGCGCTCCGCGGCGTCTTCGTCACCGGCTCCTACGCGAGCATCAAGTGGGTCGAGACGCTCGACAAGCTCGCCGAGCGCGGGCTCAACGCCGTGGTCCTCGATGCGAAGGACTACGAGGGCTACGTGAACTACCCGTCGAAGGCGAAGATCGCCGTCGAGTCGGGCGCCATCCGCGAGAAGAACATCCCCGATCTCGCGCGCGCGATCCGCTTCGCGCACTGGCGAGGCATTCGCGTCATCCTCCGCATCCCGTGCTTCCACGACCCGTGGGTCGACAAGCACCTGCCGGGCTCGCGCCTGTCGATCAAGTTCACGCCGACGGGCAAGCCGATTCACGTCGACTGGATCGAGTCGCACAACCCGGAGGCGCAGGACTACGCCATCGAGCTCGCGAAGGAAGGCCTCGACGCGGGCGCGGACGAGATCCAGCTCGACTACGTGCGCTTCCCCGTCCACCTGAAGCAGAGCGTCGCGCTGCTCCCGGAGCCGAAGGAGCGCTCGAAGATCATCCGTGACTTCGTGAAGCGCGTGCGCGCGGTCACCGAGGCCGCCGGCGCGAAGCTCTCGCTCGACTTCTTCGGCGTCGCGTCGACCGGGATCCAGGACGACATCGATCGCCTCGGGCAGGACATCCCCACCGTCGCGCCGGAGGCGGACGCGATCAGCCTCATGGCGTACGCCTCGCACTACGGCAAGGGCTACATGGGTTGGAGCGAGCCGGCCGATCACCCCGAGGTGGTCGCGATCGCGAACAAGGCGGCCATCGAGAAGCTCAAGCCGACCGGCGCGAAGACGGTGTGGCGCACGTGGCTGCAGGCGTTCCCCTTGCGCGTCACCAACTACGGCCCGAAGTACGTCGTCGATCAGGCGAAGCACGCCGAGGCGTCCGGCGGCACGGGCTGGCTCATGTGGAGCCCGGGCTGCGAGTACAGCGCGGTGTGGGGCGGCTGGCCGGTGATCAACAAGAAGAAGTGACGGCGAAGGCCTGCATCTTCTGCGCGATCGTCGCCGGCGAGCTGCCGGCGCACGTCGTGCTCGACGACGACGGCGTGCTCGCGTTCCTCGACACGCGCCCGCTCTTCGTCGGGCACGTGCTCGTCGTCCCGAAGAAGCACGTCGTCACGCTCCCCGAGCTGCCGCGCGCGCAGCTCGAGCCGCTCTTCGCGCGCGTGCAGCTGCTGGCCGCCGCGGTGCCCGTCGCGATGGAGGCGGAGGGGACGTTCGTCGCGATGAACAACATCGTGAGCCAGAGCGTCCCGCACCTCCACGTGCACGTCGTCCCGCGCAAGAAGAAGGACGGCCTCAAGGGCTTCTTCTGGCCGCGGCACGCGTACGACGACGACGAGCAGGCGCGCGAGACCGCCGCGCGGATCCGCGCTGCGCTCAGCGGCTCGGCAGCTTCGCCCGCTTGAGCACCGCCTCGAGGCGCGTGCGCAGCCACGTGTGGCTCTGACGCCAGCGTGACGCGACCAGGGTGACGTCGCCGCCGACGGACACGAGGGTGTTCGCCAGCATGACGATCGCGTCCTCGACGTCCGGCGTGCTCCCCTGCGCGGCGGCGAGCGCCTCGGCGAGGAGCTGGCGCGCCTCCGGCATCGCCTCCGGCGTCGTGCTCTCGAGCGCCTCGGTCGCGGCGAGGCGGACGGGCGGTCGCGCACCGGGCGCGCCCATCACGAGCGGACGGAGCTGCTCGAGGAGCTCGCGATCGATCCCGCCGAGCGTCCGCAGGCGCTTGATCGCCGCGACCGCGACGTCGTCGTTCTTGTGGTGCACCTGCCCGACGAGCAGTGGCCGCGCGCGGGCTCCCCAGACCTTCGGCAGCGCGAGCGTCGCGAGGTGGGCGAGGCTGTTCACGTTCGAGCGCACGTAGCGCGCGACGATCTGTCCGAGCTCGTCGTCGAGCACCTCGGGCGCCGCGCGGAGCAGGTCCTCCGCCATGCCGAGCGCGCCGGGCACGCCGAGCTTCGGCTCGAGTCGCTCGAGCCCCGCGCGGATGGTGGGCAGCCCCGCCTGGCCGATCTCGATCAGCATCGCGACGAAGCGCTCGCGTGCCTCGAACACGCTGTGCTTCAGACGTGCGCTGTAGAGCGCGTGCGCACCGCGGTTGCCGGCGCGGACGACGAGCTTGCGCGCGCTGCCGTCCTTGTCCGAGAGGAAGTCGAGCGCCTTCTCCGCGAGCGGGGCGAGGAGCTGCCGATCGGAGAACACCTCGAGGAGACGGAGGGCGTGCTCGGCGCGGGGGCTCTTCTCGCGCGCGATCATCTCGAGCGCGCTGCAGACGCGCCAGGTCGGACCGGTGTGCTCGGCCTCGAAGAGCGCGCGGACCTTGGGCTCGATCGGCCCCACCAACGCGGCGAACGCCGCCGGGTCGTGGGTGTCGACGAGCCGCTTCACGAACGCCGCCACGTTGCGCGCCGTCTCGCTCGCCTCGGGCGACATCGACGGCGTCATCGACACGTGCGAGCCGGGGACGATCGAGGCGGGCCCGACGGACGTGGGCCCCATCGACGGCACCTCGAGCTTCGAGGACGAGGGCCGGCTCGGCATCGCCGGGCGGACCGCCGCCTGCGATCCCGACGAGCGATGCGTGACCGGCGGCGCGGACGACGCGGGCGCCGCCGGCGGCGGCGAGGGCGCGCTCGGCACGAGCGAGGCGAGGTAGCCGTTGCCGTGCTCGAGCCAGTCGGGCGTCCCGGCGTCGACGATGCTCGCCTGCCGCGCGCGGACCGACGGCACCTGCGGCTCGTCGTAGTATCCGCCGCCGGTCGAGAACACCGCGATGTCCTCCGCGAGCGCGCGGATCTCGGTCCGCAGCTCGCGCACGCTCGCGTGTCGGACCTCGCGGTCCTTCGCGATCGCCTTCAAGACCAGGCGATCGATGCGGGGATCGAGCCCGGGCATGCGCCGCGACGGCGCCTCGGGCGTCGTCTCGAGCACGCGCTTCACGATCTCGGGGAAGTCGCCGGCGATCGGCACCCCGCCGGTGAGCAGCTCGTAGAGCACGACGCCGCAGGCATACACGTCGCTCTGCACGTCGGGCTCCTCGCCGCGGAACTGCTCCGGCGAGATGTACTCGGCGGTGCCGGCGAAGACCGCGTTGCCTTCGCTCGCCTTGTGGGCGATGCCGAAGTCGCAGACCTTCGCGATCTCGGTCTCGCGGCCGTCGTCGTCGAGGCCGCGCACGAGCACGATGTTCTCCGGCTTGATGTCGCGGTGGACGATGCTGCGCGCGTGCGCGTGCGTGAGCCCGGAGCAGACCATCGCGAGGATCTGCGCGGCGCGATCGAAGGGCATCGGGCCGTCCTCCTCGAGCACGTCGCGCAGGCTCCGTCCGTCGAGGAACTCCATCGCGATGTAGAGGACGCCGTCCGGCTCCTGCCCGAAGTCGAGCACGCGCGTGAGGTTCGCGTGATCGAGGCGGCTCGCCGACAGCGCCTCGGCGTGGAACTGTTTGCAGTACTTCGGATCGCGCTGGAAGCTCTCGTGCATCACCTTCACCGCGACGTGCATCTGCAGGTCGCGATGGAGCGCGCGATAGACGGTGCCCGCGCCGCCCTCTCCGACGCACGCTTCGATCGTGAGCTTGCCGGCGGCGAACGCACGACCGAGGAACGGATCGGTCGGTCCCCTCACCGAGGCGGGAGGCGCGTCGTCGACCACCGCATCGACGGCCGCGTCGTAGCCGTGCGTCGTCTTGGTGATGCGCGCGAGCTCGGGGAACCGCAGGCGGAGGGGCGCGCCCCGCTCGGTGGTCGGCCCGAGGACCTCGGCGAGCAGCGTGAGCACCTCGCGGCTCTTCGGACCGCGGACCTCGAGGGTGTGGAGCGCCTGCTGTCGCGGCGCGGCGACGACGGGCACGTACATGACGCCGCCCTTCCGCGCGATGCCCGCGAGGACGTCGTACGCCCGCTCGTCGTCGAGCGTCGCCACCAGCATCGGCAGCCGTTCAGCCCCCGGTACCACGTACGGATGGTCTCCCCGAACGGGCCTCGGATCAACGCTCGAGCTCGATCGGCCGCGCGCAAAGTTGGCTGTAGAGTGCACGCAGATCGCTCCCCGGCCTTGGATCGCCGCGCGTCCGCCTGGATCTCCCGGTATCCATGAATCCGGGGAGGGTCCGCCCGGGCCCCTCCTCTTTTGTGGGCCTTCTGTCGGTGTAGGCCGACGGCATACATCGTGCGATGCGGCCGGCACCATGGTCTCGACCCGTCTCCTCCGGTCCGGCATCGGCGCGCTCGTCCTCGGCCTGCTCGCGTCCACGGCGGCATGCACCGCCGACTCGAGCGAAGGAGAGCCGGCGGCCGGCGACGAGAACGATCTCACGAGCGTCACCGCGCGATCGCGCACCCTCGAGTTCGTGGGCACGGTCTACGTCGAGCCGAGCGCGAGCGCCGACGCGATCCTCCAGGCCGTGCGCGCGCAGACGCAGACCGCGTTCGGTCCCCTCCGCACGACGGACATGGCGGTGAACAGCCGCGAGCTGAAGGAGGTCGATCCCGCGACGTTCGCGAAGCGGACGGTGAAGGTCGTCGACACCTCCGCGGCCGGCGGCGCCGCGCGCGAGATGCTCGAGGTGAAGTACACGTACAAGGACGACGCCGTCGTCGGCCTGTCGCTCGCCCGTCGCTCGAGCGTGCCGCTCGCGGTGATGAACCCCGGCTACCGCTCGCAGACCGACCGCATCCTCCGCGAATGCACGGCGAACGACGAGGAGGCGCGCGAGTTCGCCTCGAGCATCTGGTACGTGTTCGAGCCGCGCGTCCCGCAGTGCCAGGAAGCGATCCGCGCCGAGCAGCAGAAGGTGGACGAGGACCGCGCGCGCCTGACCGATCCGCGCACCGAGGTGGCGAAGAGCGAGGTCGATCGGCTCTACCTCCCGATCACCGCGAAGCTCGGCGCCGACAAGACGAACCGCGGCAGCTCGTATCCGGACTACCACCGCCTCTACAAGGGCGGCGTGAAGCAGGACAAGCTCGTGGTGAGCCTCGTCTACGGCCTCATCGATCACGGCGCGGGCGCGACGCCCTCCGGCGACTACAACTGGGGCGAGCTGATGACCACGCTCGCGGAGGTCATCGACGCGCAGGGCGAGGTGAAGGTCGTCGAGGGCCCCGACCGCGTCGACCTCTCGAGCTTCACGCTGTCGTCGGGCAAGGTCGTCTCGAACCCGTCGTTCAAGGACCTGGTGAAGCTGAAGACCGGCGGCTCGTCTCTCTCGCTCTCGTACAGCGAGAAGAGCGAGCTCGAGAAGCTCTTCGCCGAGCGCATCTACCGCAAGTGGATCGCGGTCGAGAAGCCGATCAAGGTGGCCGTCGGCGACGAGCAGCCGCGGGACTTCGCCGTCCAGTACCTCGTCTACTGGGGCGCCTCGAGCGACTCGCGCCCCCACAAGTTCGCGACGAAGAACAGCGACATCTTCCTCTACAACGGCCACTCGAGCATCGGGTACGGGCCGCTCGATCCGCGGAACTTCACCGCCGCGGACTTCCCGTCGAGCTACCAGCTCCTCTGGATCGACGGATGTGTATCCTACAACTATTACGAGAAGGACTACATCCCGCTCAAGGAAGGCGGGACGAAGAACCTCGATCTGATCACCAACGGCATCGAGGCGCCCTCGTGGCGCAGCGGCCACGCGATGGGTCAGTTCCTCGTCACGCTCCTGAACGGCCGGGGCGCGAGCTACAAGGACCTCCTCCTCGCGGCCCGCGACACCGAGGCGCTCCGCGTCGTCGACGGCGAGCTCGACAACGAGTTCCGGCCGGACCGCATGCGCGTGACCATCACGGATCGATGAGCTAGAACCGCCTTCGTGCCGAAGCGGCTCGAAGACCGGAACGTCTGGATCATCTACGCGGCGATCCTGCTGCTCGGCATCGCGTACGGCGTGTCGATCGCCGTCCTCGCGATCCACCTCGACGCGCACCACATCCCGAAGATCGCGATGGGCGGCCTCGCCTCCTTCTTCGCGACCGGGATCGTGCTGTTCGCCATCCCGGCGGGATGGCTCATCGCGCGCTTCGGCGCGAAGAAGACGCTGATCGTGGCGCTGCTCGGCTACGCCGCGTGCGTCGGTGCCTTCCCCTTCCTCGACACCATCGCGTCGCTGAGCGTCGCGCGCTTCTTCGACGGCGCCTTCTCCGTCGCGGTGTGGGTCGCGGCCGAGACCGCGCTCCTGTCGCGATCGAACGCGTCGAACAAGGCGTTCGTGATGAGCCTGTACGCGATGTCCCTCGCCATCGGGTACGTCTTCGGCCCGCTCCTCGCCACGGCCGTCGTGCCCGCGTTCGGCACGGGCGCCACGTTCGTCGTCGCGGGCGCGCTCGCCGGCGGCGCGGCGGGCGTCGTCGCCGCCCTGCTCGAGCGCGACGGCCCCGGCGCGGCCTCGCACGCGGCCGAGGAGGCCCCCGCGGAGGCGCCTCGCAGCTCCGCGCTCGCCGTCGTGTGGCGCACGAAGACGTCGTGCTTCGCGACGTTCTCCTACGGCTACTTCCAGGCGTCGGTGGTCCTCTTCCTCCCGCTCTACCTCATCGAGGCGAAGCAGGTCCCCGAGAGCCGCACCATCCTCGTCACCGCGTTCTTCGCGCTCGGCATGCTCCTGGCCTCGACGCTCGTGAGCCGCCTCGGCGATCGCCACGGCCACCTCCTCGTCATGCGCATCCTCGGCGCGATCGGCGGGGTCATGTTCGCGAGCTTCGTCCTCCTCTCGTCGTTCACCCTGATGTGCGCCGCGGTCTTCGTCGCCGGCGCGACGCTCGCCTCGATCTCGCCGGTGAGCCTCGCGCTCCAGGGCGTGGTCACGCCACGGCAGGACCTCGGGCGCGCGAACGCGTTCTACAACGCGGCCTACGCCGCGGGCATGCTCCTCGGCCCCTCGGTCTCGAGCGTGCTCTTCACCAAGCTCGGGGGCGGCGCGATGCTCTTCCACCTCGCCGCGCTCTGGGCCGCCTTCGTCACGTTCACCGTCGTCTTCGCGGCCGACGATCCGCGCTTCCGGGCGCGGCGCGAGGCCCGCGACGCGACCCTCGTGGCGTGATCTCGCGGCGCGCGCTCCTCCTGTCGGCGCTCGCCGTCGGAGCCTGCAAGCGCTCGGCGGCCGGCGCGCCCGCCCCGGCGATCGACGTCGAGCCGTACCGCATACGCGCGGCGGTCCCCGGGATCGCCTGGGCGTCGGTCACGCGCGACGGCGCGATCACCGGCGGCGCGGGCAACGCGGGCGCGGACACGCCGCTCGAGGCCGCGTCGATCGCCAAGACGATCGTGGGCACCTGCGTGATGCAGCTCGCGGGCGAAGGCCGCCTCGCGCTCGACGAGGACGTCTCGCGTCACGTCGGCTTCCGCGTCGCCCACCCGAAGCATCCGGCGCCGATCACGCTCCGCATGCTGCTCGCGCACACGTCGTCGATCCGCGACGACTTCACGAAGCTCGAGGGCCACGCGGACCAGCCGCTCGGGACGTTCCTCGAGGGCTACCTCCGCGGGCTCGTCTACCTCCCGGACGCGCCGGGGACGCGGATGGAGTACTCGAACGCCGGCGCGGCGCTCGCGGCCCTCGCGGTCGAGCGCGCCGCGAAGAGGCCGTTCTCCGAGGTCTCGCGCGAGCGCGTGCTCGCTCCGCTGACGATGACGTCGACGTCGTGGCGTCCGAGACGCGCGGTGTACCCCGCGGTCGATCTCCGCGCGACCGCCGGCGACCTCGCCCGCTTCGCGCGCGCGATCCTCCGCGGAGGCGAGCTCGACGGCGCGCGCATCCTCTCCGCCGCGGAGGTCGAGGCGATGACGAAGCCGGCGCCGCCGGGCGAGGCGCTCGGCTGGCAGGTGCGGACGTTCGGGCGGTTTCACGTCGAAGGCCACGAGGGCGAGGACCGCATGGCGTCGACCGGGATGTACGTCGACCGCGCGCGCGGCGCGGGCGCCGTCGTGCTGGCGAACGGCGACGCGTTCGCGAGCGGCGATCGCGATCGAGCGCGAGCGATCGGCGAGCTCGTCGAGCTCCTGCTCGAGGCGGCGGCTTCCCGCTCGTCCCCGCGCGGCGTATCGTCGTGATCCCATGCGCATCGAGTTCGTCGGCGCGGCCCGCGAGGTCACCGGGTCGAAGCACATCATCCGGACGAAGCACGCCACCGTGCTCCTCGACTGCGGCCTCTTCCAGGGCCGGCGCCGCGAGTCGAACGACAAGAACCGCGACCTCGGCATCGACGTCGGCGAGATCGACGCCGTCATCCTCTCGCACGCGCACATCGATCACTCGGGCGCGCTCCCGCTCCTCGTCAAGAAGGGCTACGACGGCCCGATCTACACGACGCCCGCGACGCGCGACCTCTGCGCGGTGATGCTCGAGGACGCCGCGATGATCCAGATCCAGGACGCGCGGTACATCAACAAGATCATCGAGCGCGACCGCGCGCACATGGAGCACGTCGACCCGCTCTACGAGGTCGAGGACGTGGTGAAGGTGCTCGAGCGCACGGTCTCGGTGCCCTACCACCGCACGCTGACCGTCGCCGACGGCGTGCGCCTCACGTTCCACGACGCCGGGCACGTGCTCGGCAGCGCCGTCGTGGTCCTCGACGTCGAGGAGGACGGCCAGACGAAGCGCGTCCTCTTCACCGGCGATCTCGGGCGCAAGAACATGCCCATCCTCCGCGATCCGGAGACGGTCGAGGGCGTGCACGCGCTGATCAGCGAGAGCACGTACGGCGACCGCCTGCACAAGCCGATCGAGGCGATGGAGGAGGACCTCGCGGCCATCCTGAAGCGCACCTACGACCGCGGGGGCAAGGTGATCATCCCGTCGTTCGCGCTCGAGCGCGCGCAGGAGGTCCTCTACGCGCTCAACAACCTCAAGCAGCAGGGGCGCATGCCGCGGATGCCGGTCTACGTCGACTCGCCGCTCACGGTGAAGATCACCGACATCTTCCGCATCCACCCCGACTGCTTCGACACCGAGACGCGCGCGCTCATCCAGTCGAACGCCTCGCCGTTCGACTTCGAGGAGGTGCGCTACGTGCAGGACAAGGAGGACTCGATCGCCATCGACGCCTCCCCCGAGCCGTGCGTGATCATCTCGGCCAGCGGCATGTGCGAGGCGGGCCGCGTCGTCCACCACCTGAAGGCGGCGATCGGCAGCGACAAGAACACGGTGTGCATCGTCGGCTTCCAGGCCGCGCACACGCTCGGCCGGCGCATCGTCGAGAAGCGGCGCCAGGTTCGCATCCACGGCGTCGATCGCGATCTGCGCGCGGAGGTCGCGGTGCTCAACGGCTTCTCCGCGCACGCCGACCAGAAGGACCTCGTCGAGTACGCCGTCGCCGCGAAGGAGCGCGGCGCGCTCGGACGCGTCGCGCTGGTGCACGGCGAGAACGGCGCGCAGAACGCGCTCATGGCGAAGCTGAAGGAGCGTGGCATCGACGACGTCCACGCTCCCAAGGCCGAGACGATCCTCGACCTCTGACCCTTCACGCCCCCGCGTGCGCCTTCTTCAGCGCCGCGATGTCGAGCTTCTTCATCGTCATCATGGCCTGCACCGCGCGCCCGGCCTTCGCCGGGTCCTTGTCGCCGATGAGGTCGACGAGCACGCGGGGCACGATCTGCCAGACCACGCCGAACTTGTCGGCGAGCCAGCCGCACTGCATCTCCTTGCCGCCGCCCTCGAGGAGCCGGTCGTAGTAGCGATCGATCTCCGCCTGCGTGTCGCACGTGACGAGGAGCGAGACCCCCTGCGAGAACGAGAAGGTCGGCCCGCCGTTCATCGCCACGAACGGCTTGCCGAAGAGCTCGAAGGCGAGGGAGAAGACCTTGTCGCCCTGCCTCATGGTCGTGGCGATCTTCCCGTGCTCGAAGATCGAGAGGTAGAGGCGGACGGCCTCTTCGGCCTGGTCATTGAAGGTCAGGAACGTGGTGATGTCGGCCATGGCTTGTCTCCTGGTGATTGGTTTCGTACCAAGGTCGGAGCCGCCGGTCGGTTCTCGACATCGGCCACGAACTTTTTTTTCGAGGAGCGGATGAGGCCCCGATTCCTTCCTGTCGTCGCTGGATTGACCGTGTTCGCCGCATGCAGCGAGCAGTTCCCGCGCGAGAACCTCGCGGTTCCCCCGCCCTCCCCGGCCGAGCCCGCGGTCGGCCTCGATCGGCGTCCGGTCCGCGCGACCTGCCTCGCCCCGCCGAAGAGCACGACCATGGGCAAGGTCGGCTTCGCCAAGCTCGACACCCCGCCGTTCGAGAAGCCCGTCGAGATCGTCGCCCAGGGCGGACGCCTCTACGTGCTCGAGCAGGCCGGCCTCCTGAAGGCGATCGCCGCCGACGAGAAGACGGTCACCACCGTCGCCGATCTCCGGCCGCTCGTCGGCACCACCGGTCAGGGCGAGGGGGGCCTCCTCGGCCTCGCGTTCCATCCGAAGTTCGCGGAGAACGGCCTCGCCTACGTCTATTACACCGCGCCGTTCGCGGTCCCCGATCCCGGCGGCGCCGCGTTCCAGTCGGTGCTCGCGCGCTTCGAGAGCAAGGACGGCGGCGCCACCCTCGATCTCTCGACCGAGAAGCGCATCCTCGTCGTCGACCAGCCGTATTCGAACCACAACGGCGGCACGATCGCGTTCGGCAACGACGGCTTCCTCTACTGGGGCCTCGGCGACGGCGGCAGCGGAGGCGATCCCCAGAACCGCGCGCAGGACAAGGACTCCTTGTTCGGCAAGATGCTGCGCATCGACGTCGACGGCGGCGATCCCTACGCCATCCCGCCGTCGAACCCGTTCGCGGGAGGCGGAGGCCGCCCCGAGATCTACGCGCTCGGCTTCCGCAACCCGTACCGCTGGCGCTTCGATCGGCCGACGGGCGATCTCTGGGTCGGCGACGTCGGGCAGTCGACGCGCGAGGAGATCGACCGCGTGGTCCTCGGCGGCAACTACGGCTGGCGCATCCGCGAGGGCAAGACGTGCTTCAACCCGAACCCGTGCGACCCCACGGGCCTCATCGACCCCGTCGTCGATCACGGCCGGAGCGAGGCGATCGCCATCACCGGCGGCGTCGTCTACCGCGGCAAGGCGCTGCCCGAGCTCGCGGGCATGTACGTGTACTCGGACATCGGGACGGGGATCTTCTTCGCGTTCCCCGCGACCGATCCCAACCCCACGCCCATCCGACTCGCCGAGCCCGGCCCGCTCAGCGAGAAGATCGACGCCTCGGCCTTCGCGCTCGACGCGGGCGGAGAGATCGTGCTCACCGACTACGCGGACGGAGTCGTCTGGCGGATGGTGCCGCCGTCGCCGCCTCCCGAGATGCCGGCGAAGCTGTCCGGCACCGGGTGCGCCCAGACCGAGGGACTGTTCCCCTACGACGTGATCGTCCCCCAGTGGCTCGACGGCAAGACGGCCGAGCGCTTCCTCTCGATCCCCGAGGACGTGCACGCGACGCTCAGCGACGACGGCCGCCTCGTCCTTCCGCCCGGATCGATCGCCATGCGCACGATCATGGCCGGCGGGCGCAAGGTCGAGACGCAGCTCCTCCTCGTCCGCCCCGACGGCGAGAAGGACGCCTACGCGTACACGTGGTCCGACGATCAGAAGGACGCGACGCTCGATCCGCAGGCCGGGGCGACGTGCACGACGTGCCACGAGGACGCGCGCGGCCGCTTCACCATCGGCCTCGAGACCGCGCAGCTCGATCGCGACTTCGCCTTCCCCGGCGGCCGGACGGGCAACGTGCTCCTCACGCTCGGCCGCACCGGCGTCCTCGTGCCGGAGGTCGCGCCGTCGGCGGTGACCGAGCTCGCCGCGCTCGACTCGCAGGCGACGGTCGCCCAGCGGGCCGAGTCGTACTTGCATGCAAACTGCAGCTATTGCCACGCGGCGCCGCTCGACGCCTGCGCGAGCGTCGCGCGGATGAAGGCGACCGACGGCAGCCGCATGCCTCCGCTCGGCAGCACGACCCCGCACGCGGCGGCGATCACCGTGGTGGAGGCGTGGGCACGCTCGACGCGAACGTGCCCGTAATCAGCCTCGGAGCGGCCAGCGCGGGGGCGGCACCCATCCGCCCAGCGCGCGCTCGAGCTCCTCGGCCACGCCGATGGTGAGCGCGTCGTTGCCGTTCGACGCGGCGACCTGCACGCCGACCGGCACCTTGCGCGCGTCGAGGCCGAGCGGCACCTGCGTGACCGGCATCTCGAGCACGTTGAAGATGCCGGTGTAGATCCACTTGAACGGCACGAGCATCGCGCGATGATGCTTCGGCGCCACCGTCGGATACGACGGATGCAGCAGCACGCCGTCGGGACCGACGATGCCCTCGAGCTCCTTCCGCAGCTCGGCGCCGAGCGCGGCCAGCTTCTTCGTGCGCTCCGGCATCAGGTGCGGCACGTGCTCGACGAAGCAGAGGAGGATGCCCGGCAGCGTGTGGTTCGAGCGGCCGAGCGGCAGGCGTGCGAGCTCGCGCAGCGGAGCGAACGCGTCGGCGCCCGCGCCGAGCAGCTCGCGGAAGCTCACGCTGCCGCCCTCGTGGAGCATCGCCGACCAGATCTCGATCGCGCGCTTCATCGCGGGGACCTTCCGCTCCTCGACGCGCATGCCGGCGGCGCCGAGCGCGCGCGCGGCGCGATCGAGCGCGTCCTGCATCGGCCGCTCGACGGCGAAGATGCCGTTGTCGCGGATCACGAACGCGGTCCGGCCGCGAAGAGCGATCGTCGTGCCTTCGTCCGGCAGGCACGAAGGGATGCAGCGCTCCTCGACGCCGTCGGGTCCGGCGAGGATGCGGAGCGCGGGGAGCAGGTCTTCCGCGCGGCGCGCGATCGGGCCGGTGGTGACGTAGCGCTGGAGCTCGTTCGTCGCGGGCGGGTAGTGGCCGGTGTTCGGCACGAGGCCGCCGGTCGGCTTGTGACCGAACACGCCGTTGAAGAACGCCGGCATGCGGATCGATCCGCCGACGTCCGAGCCGAGGCCGAGCGGCGAGCAGCCCGCGCCGACGAGCGCGCCCTCCCCGCCCGAGCTCCCGCCCGCGGTGCGCTCCGGGTCGTACGCGTTGTTCGTGCGTCCCCATACCTTGTTCGCGCTCTCCATCCACATGCAGAGCTCGGACACGTTCGACACGCCGAGCACGATCCCGCCCGCGTCCTTCAGCCGCCGCACCGCGCTCGCGTCGCGCTCGGCGAGGTGGTCGCGCCGCGCCCACAGGCCCGAGGTGTTCGGCATGCCCTCGCACGCGATCGCCTCCTTGATCGTGATGGGCACGCCGAACAGCGGCGGCAGATCGTCCGTCCCGCCGTCGCGGATCCGCGCGTCCGCGGCATCGGCCTCGCGCCGCGCACCGGCGAAGCGGTCGCGCACCATCGCGCGGATCGTCGGGTTCACCCGCTCGATGCGCGCGACGTGCACGTCGACGACCTCGCGCGAGCTCACCTCGCGCGCGCGGATGGCACGGGCCAGCGCGACGGCCGACGACGAGAGGATGCGCGCGGCGTCCACGCTCAGCGGTGCTTCCGGTGGATCGCGTCGCGCCACATGAGGAGGTCCTCGAACTCCGAGGCGAGCGCCTCGTTCGTCCACGCCGCGCGCGTCCCCGGACCGATCGGCGCGCGGTCGTGCGGGCGGACGGCCTGGAGCGCGCAGGCGATGGTGACGTCCGCATACGAGAACGAATCGAGCAGGTACGGCTTTCCCCCGAGCGCCTTCCGCACCTCCTCGAGCGCCGGCCGCATCACCTGCGCGACCTCCATCTCCAGGTCGATCGGCACGGCGTACTTCTTCGCGAGGAACGCCACCGCCATGCCCGCCGTCGGCGCGAGCACGCCGCGGATCGCCCCGGGCATGAACGACGGCAGCGCCTCTTCCCGTGCCTGGCGGTTCGACTGAAAGCTCTTGAACACCCAGGCGCGGCCGACGTTCGTCATCCGCTCGGCGACGTCGTTCCAGCGCGCGATCTCCGCGTCCCGGCCGCGGGGGAACAGCGATGCGCCGCGTCCGTTCGCCTCGGCATGCCGCGCGATCTCGAACGATCCCATCACGGTGCGATCGCCGTCGGCGAGGAGCGGCACGCTCGCCTTCTTCGCCTTCGCCTTCCGCCGCAGCAGGACCTCGCCCAGCATCGGCAGGTGCTCGTGGTAGCGATAAGCAATCCCGTGGTGATCGAGCGCCCAGCGCGCGCGGTGCGTCCACGGCGACTGGGTCAGGCCATACAGGGTCCGCATCGGTGCGGGCGCGAGTATACTCGGCGCGTGGCCGACCTCGTGCTTGTTCCGGACAAGAGCAGCGTGCGCATCCACACCTTCGCCGAGGGGATGTTCTCGCGCCTCGCGCACGATCTCGAGCTGCGCTGTACGACCCTCGAGGGCCGCGCGACGCGCCGCGAGGGCACGCCCGACTCGGGCAGCGCCACGCTCGAGGTCCCGATCTCCGGCATCCAGTTCGGCGGCATCCTCCACGGCGATCGCGTCGACGAGGGCGGCCTGCCCGTCGGCTCTCCGTCCGACGTGATCGAGAAGATGCACAAGGACGTCTTCCAGGGCCGCGCCTCCGGCACGGTGCGGATCGAGGCGACGCTCGACGCCGGCTCCGCGCGCATCCGCCTCGTCCCGCCGAACGGCCGCGCGGTCGAGCGGACCGCGCGCCCCACGCTCGAAGACCTCCCCGGCGGCGAGGTCCGGGTCAAGGGCATGGTCGACGTGTCGCTCGCCGCGATCGGCTCGGCGACGGTGAAGGGCCCGATGGGCGCCTTCCGCGTGAAGGACCGCATCGAGGTGCTGTTCGACGTGGTCTTCGCACCGGTCTGAACGCGCTCGCGGGTTCGCGGCGCGGCCGCACGGGTCGGGTGTGCCTCCCCGAGGTGCCTCGATTGCGCACTCAACCCAGCGAGCCGACGCGTGAGATTCCGCGAACTTGCGGCGGACC
Source organism: Labilithrix sp. (assembly GCA_039809525.1). GTDB lineage: Bacteria > Myxococcota_A > Polyangia > Polyangiales > Polyangiaceae > Labilithrix. The sequence goes on from JBDHVD010000025.1 coordinate 25,998, forward strand.
GTTCGATGTCGAACGCAGGATTTCGCCCGACCGTTCACCATCGAACGGTTCCGCCGAGGTGCCCGCCTCGTGCGGTGCCCAGCGGGCGAGCTCGCTGTCCGTGCACTTCACGCGACGCCGCGGATCGCTTTGCTGTGCCCGTGCTCGCCGATTCTTCGCATGCGATCCACCGACCATCATCGGCCGCGCGCAACGATGCTCGGCTCGGCGCGACATGCCCAGCCGCGCGACCATGCTCGGCTCCGCGCGACCATGCTCGGGCCCACCGTGCTTCGTCCGCATCACCGTGCGTCGGCCGCATCATCCTGCGTCGGCTGCATCATCCTGCGTCGGCCGCATCATCCTGCATCGGCCGCATCATCCTGCATCGGCCGCATCACCCGGCCTCGGCCGCATCACCGTGCGTCGGCCGCATCATCCTGCATCGGCCGCATCACCCGGCCTCGGCCGCATCACCCGGCGTCGTCCGCATCGCCATCGCCTCGTCGGCATCACCCAGCTTCGTCCGCATCACCCGGCGTCGTCCGCGTCACGCTGCGTCGTCCGCATCTCCTGCCTCGTCCGCATGACCATCCGTCGTCCGCCCATCCTCCGTCGTCCGCACCCCATCCTGCGTCCGCGCCACCATGCGTCCGCCGCGCGTCCCGAGGCTGCGGCCGAGTTCGATGCTCAACGGTCGACCGAAAATCCGAGTTCGATGTCGAACCGGGATTTCGGGATGCCCTCATTTCGCACACTTCCATGCGAACGTTGCGCGTCGAACTGGGAGGGTCCGGCGCGCACCCCCCGCCCCTGCCGCCGGCACACGCAAGCGGCGCACGCGCACGCGCACACGCACGCGGGGGTGGCTCGTCCCCGCGTACGTTCAGCGGAGCCGACGGCGGTCCCGGGCGGCACGCGGCCTCAGCCGGCGTAGCCCTCTTCGCCGTGCTGGGTGGTGTCGAGGCCCTCGCGCTCGTCGCTCGACGCGACGCGGAGGCCGACGACCTTGTCGATCAGCTTGAGGAGCACCCACGTGACGGCGGCGGCGTAGAGCCCCGAGACCACGCACGCGAGGAGCTGGACGCCGAGCTGCTTCGGGTTGCCCGCGAGGAGGCCCGCGTCACCGACCGCGCCGGCCACCCCGGGGAACGTGCGCTTCTGCGCGAAGACGCCGGTGAGGATCGCGCCGGTGAGGCCGCCGACGCCGTGCACGCCGAACGCGTCGAGCGAGTCGTCGTAGCCGTACTTGTATTTTGCAAGCACCGCGACGTAGCAGACGCACGACGAGACGAAGCCGATCACGATCGCGGCGACCGGCGAGACGAAGCCAGCGGCCGGGGTGATGGCGACGAGGCCGGCGACGAGGCCCGAGGCGACGCCGAGCGCGGTGGGCTTTCCGCGGTGCTTCCACTCGACGACGAGCCAGCCGAGCGCGCCGCCGGCCGCGCCGAGATGGGTGGTGACGAACGCGAGGGCCGCGAGCCAGCCGCTCGTGAGCGCGCTGCCCGCGTTGAAGCCGAACCAGCCGAACCACAGGAGGCCGGCGCCGGTGAGCGTCATCGTGAGGTTGTGCGGGAGCGGCCGCTCCTGCGGGTACTTGAGGCGCTTGCCGATGACGAGCGAGCAGACGAGCGCGGAGGCGCCGGCGGTGAGGTGGACGACGGTGCCGCCGGCGAAGTCGAGCGCGCCCAGCTCGAACAGCCAGCCGTCCTCGGCCCACACCCAGTGCGCGACCGGCACGTAGACGAGGAGCGACCACGTCACCACGAGCAGGACGTACGCGCTGAACTTCATGCGCTCGGCGAACGCGCCCGAGATGAGCGCCGGCGCGATGATGGCGAACATCATCTGGAACGCGGAGAACGCCAGGGTGGGGACGGTGCCGTGGAGGCTGCCGGCGAGACCGGCGAGACCGGCCATCGAGAGCGAGCCGATGAGCCCGTGGTGCGACGGGCCGAACGCGAGGCTGTAGCCGCAGAGCACCCAGAGGATCGTGACGATGGGGATCGCCGCGAGCGAGTGCATCATCGTCGAGAGGACGTTCTTCTTGCGGACCATGCCCGCGTAGAAGAGCGCGAGGGCGGGCGTCATCATCAATACGAGCGCGGCGCTCACGAGGAGCCACGCGGTATCGCCGGCGTTCACCATTCACGCCGATTGAACGGCCCGCGATGTTTCAGCCGTGTTTCGCCGGCGTTGCCGGGAGATCCAGCGCGAGGGTGCGCCCTCCGAAGCCGTCGATCACGCCGAGCATGCTCAGGGTCATGATGCGGCGGAGCGGCGGGATCCTGCCCATCAGCGGCATCGCGAGATCGCGCAGCGATCCGAGCCAGGCGTCGTCGCCCTGAAAGAACGGCGTGAGCCAGCGCGTGGCCACCTGGTAGAACGCGAGGTGATCGCGGCGCTCGCGCGAATACGTGTCGAGGGCGCGCGGCAGCTCGTGCGTCTCCTCGGCGAGGACGTCGGCGAGCGTCATCGCGTCCCACAGCGCGAGGTTGCATCCCTGGCCGAGCTGCGGGCTCGTCGCGTGGGCGGCGTCGCCGAGATAGACGACGTTGCGCGTCGACCAGCGGTGCATGACGACGTCGTGGTACGCGGCGAAGAGCACCTGATCGACGCTCGTGATCTGCTCGACGACGGGCTCGGCGTCGGGCGCCAGCGCGAGGACCTCTTCCTTCCATCTCGCGATGCCGCGCTTGCGCCATGCGTCGACGCGATCGCCACGGATGCTCCAGAACAGGCTCACGAGGCGGTTCGACGGTGCGAGGATGCTCTCCTGCGAGGCCGGCGCGCGTCCGGTGGGGAGCAGGCCGAGGAACGTGTGGTTGCCGGAGACGATCTGGTGGAGCACCTTCGCCTTCGGCGCATCCGCCGGGTGGGGATCGCGGGCGACGAACCAGAGCGCGCCCCACGGATAGCGCTCGATGCGCTTGCTCGTTGCCGTGTCGTCGCGGAGCTGCGAGCGCGCGCCGTCGGCGACGACGACGAGCTCGTGCGGGCCGTGCCGCTCTCGTGCCGCGTCGACGAACCAGCTCCAGCGCCCCGCGCGCTCGGCCCGCGCGAGATCGACGACCTCGACGCCGCTGCGGACCGTGATGGACGGCTCGCGCGTCACCGCGCCGTAGAGCGCCTCGAACAGCACGCCGCGGTGGAGGCCGACGCCGAACAGGTCCTCGGCGATCGCTCCGTACGAGAGATCGACGATCGGCTTCTTCGCGGGCGTCTCGCAGAGGAGGCGCTCGATGCGTGCGCCGCGCCCGACGACGTGGTCATGGAGGCCCAGCCGATGGAGCACGGTGAGGCCCGTCGGCTGGATGGTGATGCCGGCGCCCACGGGACCGGGGTTCGCCACGCGCTCGTAGACGGTCACCCGGTGGCCCGCCCGCGCGAGGAAGACGGCGGCCGCGCTGCCCGCGGTCCCGCAGCCGATGACGCCTACGTCGAGGGATCGCACGAAACGGCGTCGATCCTACACGAGTAGCGCCCTGGGCGAGTCGTGCTAGACCACGCGCCGGGATGCGGGCCTCTCTCCTGTCGTTCGTGCTGGCCGGGGTCGCGGCCGCGTGCTCCATCGAGCCGGCACCTTCGAGCAGCGGCTCCCCCGCCCCCTCGTCGAGCGTCGAGCCGGGTGACGACGTCGATCCGGTCGAGTCGGACGGCGGCTCCCCGGGCAAGGACGCGGGCGCGAAGGACGGGTCCACCACCCAGCCGGAGGCGTGCACGCCGAGCGAGATCCTCGGCACGCTGTCGGGCTCGTGCGGGATCGTGCGGACGCTGCTCACGTCGCCGAGCCCGAGCTTCGAGAAGAACGCGCTCGTCTTCGTCGGCGGAGAGACCTACGACAAGGCGAGCCTCTCGGACGGCGGCGACACCATCTACGACACGCCGAACGCGGGCGGAAGCTCCGTCGAGTCGGAGGTCATGAGCTTCGAGGTCCTCCACGCGTGCGAGTGCGCGACGCTGCTGAAGACCGAGACGCAGATCGCTTATTACCCGGCCGAGGGCGGGCCGGCGTCGATCACCGACATCCTCGTGAAGATCGACGGCAAGAACGTCGGGGTGAGCGTCACGCGGGCGTACAAGCCGTCGAACCAGTCGTATCCCGACACGGACGTGAAGGCGCTCCTCGAGAAGAAGCTCGAGGGCATCAACGTCTCGAGCGCGCGGGTGAAGCCGGCGGACAAGTGGGTGAAGCAGATCCTCCACGTCTTCACCGCGAACAAGGCGGCGAGCGACGCGGTCGCGCGCGTGCTCCCCACCATCGACGCGTCGCTCCGCTCGAACACCATCGTGCTGCTGACGCAGACGACCGGCGGAGGTTTCATCTACTGCAATCCGGATCCCGCGCTCGGCAGCGAATGCCCCTGACGGCACCGGACGTGCTACAGAGCGCCTCCACATCATGTTGAAGGGCGATCACGCCGCGACGCTCGGGCCCCTCGCGTCGGCGCTCGAGGCGAAGGGATTCGAACAGCTCACCCCGGTCCAGGAAGCGGTCCTCGATCCGGCGCTCGACGGACGCGACCTACGCATCAGCTCGCAGACGGGCTCGGGCAAGACCGTCGCGATCGGCCTCGCCCTGCGCGACCTCGTCGCACGGTCGGAGGCGGGCGAGGAGGACGAGGATGAGCGGCAAGACCGCCGCGCCGCGCGGCCTCGCGTGATCGTCATCACGCCGGTCCGCGAGCTCGCGCGCCAGGTCGAGGAAGAGCTCGGCTGGCTCTACAAGCCCGTCCGCGCACGGGTCGTCTCCGTCACCGGCGGGACGAGCTACCGCGACGAGCTCCGCGCGCTGAAGGCTCAGCCGACCGTCGTCGTCGGGACGCCGGGGCGCCTGCGCGATCACCTCGACCGCAAGTCGATCGATCCGTCGCAGGTCGGCGCGGTCGTCCTCGACGAGGCCGATCGCATGCTCGACATGGGCTTCCGCGAGGAGATCGAGGCCATCCTCTCCTCGACGCCCGAGGGTCGTCGCACGCACCTCGTCTCGGCGACGTTCCCGCGCGAGGTGAAGCGCCTCGCCGACAAGTTCCAGTCGGAGCCCGCGATGGTCGAGGGCACGCCGCTCGGCTCGGCGAACCTCGACATCGAGCACGTGATCCACCTGGTGCAGCCGAACGAGCGCCTCCACGCGATCGTGAACCTGCTGCTCGCGACCCCCGGCGCGCAGACGCTCGTCTTCGCGCGCACGCGCGCCGACGTCGCCGAGATCGCCGACCTCCTCGGCGAAGCCGGCTTCCTCATCGGCATGCTCTCCGGCGAGATGGAGCAGGCGGAGCGCAACCGCGCGCTCGGCGCCTTCAAGAGCGGGCGCCTCGATGCGCTCGTCGCGACCGACGTCGCCGCGCGCGGCATCGACGTGCACGACGTCTCGCGCGTGATCCACGCCGAGCCACCGACCGATCCCGATGCGTACACGCACCGGAGCGGCCGCACGGGACGCGCGGGCAAGAAGGGCACGAGCTCCGTCCTCGTGCGTCCCGCGGAGCTCGGCAAGACGCAGCGGCTGCTCGAGCGCGCACGCGTCCGATACCGGTTCGAGGGCGTTCCGTCAGCCGACGACATCAAGAACGCGCGCGACGAGCACCTCCTCGCGGCGCTGACCGCCGACGACGCCGACGATGCGGCGGCGCCCGACGAGCGTGACCTCGCGCTCGCGGCGCGTCTCGCCGACAGCGCCGATCCCGCGCGCGTCATCGCACGGCTCATCGCGCGCACGCGGCGCGGCGGGGTCGAGCCGCGCGAGATCTCGGCGATCGAGCCTCCGCGGCCCCGCGCCGAGCGCCCGCGCGCGGAGCGCACCGATCGCGAGCGTCCCGATCGCGAGCGGCCCGAACGCGCGCCGCGCACCGAGACCGAGCGCACCGGCGGACCGGGCGGCTTCGTCCCGTTCCGCGTGTCGTGGGGACGCGCGCACGGCGCCGATGCGCGCCGCCTCGTCGCGATGCTCTGCCGCCGCGGCGGCATCGACGGCCGCGCGATCGGCGCGATCAAGGTCGGACCGACGTACTCGCTCGTGGAGGTCTCGTCGGTCGTCGCCGAGGCGTTCGAGCGCGCGACGAAGGACGTCGATCCGCGTGATCCGCGCGTGATGATCCGCCGCTACAACGACGGCCCGCCGCCTGCGCGCGCCGATCGTCCCGCGCGTCCCGAGCGCGCCGAGCGCACCGAGCGCACCGAGCGCCCGGAGCGTAGCGAACGCCCCGGTCGCCCGCCGCATGCTCCCGTGCGCAAGGGCGACGGCGCCGCGCGCCCGAAGCGCCGACCGCACTGATCGACCGGCGCACCGTCAGCCGCGCTGCGTCTCCTGCTTCCAGAGCTCTTCCACGAGCAGCTCCACCGCCTCGTTCAGGATCCGCCGGTAGGAGCCGTAGGGCAGGCCGAGATCGTCGGCGACGACCATCCCCTTGGCGTTGTCCGTCTGCCAGAACGTCCGCTCGAGCGCCGCCGCATGCCGCTTCGTTCGCGGCTGCGCGGCCAGCGCGCTCACTCCGCGCGCGAGGAGATCGAGGAGCGCGGACCCGCGGTCGGCCGGAGACGCACCGGCCGACGCGCGCTCGGCGACGAGCCGCGTCGCGAGCAGCGGGTTGTCGGAGAGCCGATCGCGCCGCCCGCAGGCGCGCAGGGCCGCGCGCACCGCACGACCGAAGCTCTGACGGCCGAGCACGGCGAACTCGATCAGCGGTCCCGGCGGCCCGGCGGGCGCCGGCGCGCGGAACATCGCGACGAGGCGCTCGGTCCAGCGCTCGCGCGAGGTGCGCCGCCAGTCGCTGCCGAAGATGCCGTACGGCTTCCCGCCCAGCTCGAAGATGCCCATGACCTCGTGCGGGCGCCCGGGCCGTGCGATCCAGTCCTCGGGATCGGAATGCACCGCGCCGATGACGGGACCTCCGACGAACGCGAGCCGCCATCCCATGTGCGCGAAGAGCCGGAGCTGCATCGGCTCGGCCTTCTGGTAGGACTCGATCGACACCCACCACCGAGCGATCAGCGCCTTCTCTCCTGCGCGGAGAGGCGCGTGCTCGGCCAGATGGTCGAAGAGCGCGGGCACGAACGGATCGGCCTCGCGCAGCTCCGCAGGCACCGACGCGTCGACGTCGACGTAGAGGAGGAACGCGGCGAGCCGGCGATCGGCGTCGCGCATTCCGACGAGCCCATCTCGTCGATGACGGAGCCACAGCTCGGCGACGTCCGCGGCGGCTTCTCCTTCGTGGCGCCGGATCGCGTCGAGCACGATCGGCAGCTCGTCGTCGGCGACCGCGTCCGAGTAATAGTCCTCGCCGCCGGCGCCGCCGAGCGCCCTTCCTCCGGGCTCGTGGGCGAGCGCCGCGGAGAGCTGGACGACACGACGCTCCTGCACCGCTCCCCTCGCCGCCCAGATCGAGGCGAGGATCGCGTCGTAAGCCCGGTCGACCATCGCGCGCGCGACGTCGGGATCGCGCCATTCGAGATCGCGACGCACCGCCTCGCGGAGCGCGTCGTGGAGACGGATGCCTTCGCCCGCGCGCTGCATGTACGGCCGCTCGCACAGCCAGCGGAACACCGTCGCCGCCTCGTCGGCGCTCACGGCGAGCGAGCGTCCGAGCAGGGACTCGGTCACCTCGACGACCAGCGACGCGACGTAGAGCGCTCGTCGATGGAGGGTGTTCGGCGCATCGTCGAGGAGCTCGGCCACGATGGGCTCGAGCTTCTCGCGCGTGTGGGACGCATCGAAGCGACGCTCGGGATGCGCGAGCGCGATGTCCGCGGCCACGCAGAGCCAGAGCGGGATGCCGCGGGCGAAGGCGACGATCCGCTCGTGATCGAGCGCCTGCACGCCACGCGCCGCGAGGTACGCGCGAGACTCGCCATCCGACAGGGGCGCGAGCTCGATCACCGTGATGAGATCGCGCCACGCCGGATCGAGCAGCTCCTCGCGGCGCGGCGGACGCCGGCTGGTGACCACGACGTGGACCCCTTCCCCGCGCGTCGGCAGGAACACGTCGTAGAACCACGTCTCGAGGGACGCGAGCCGGTGGAAGTCGTCGATGGCGATGAGCGAAGCCCCCTCGGCGATCGCCTCGATCGCCGCCGGCCGCGAGACGTCGACCTGCGCATCCACGACGGCGATCCGCCCGCCTCCCGGCGCGACCGAACGAAGCCATTCGCGCAGGAGGAGCGTCTTGCCCGAGCCCGCCGGGCCGTGGACGTACGCGAGCCGCGCGCGTCCGCCGGCTGCGAGCTCGTTCAAACGCGCCAGCTCCGCGTCACGCCCGACGATCCGCGCCCGACGTGCCGTCCCGAGACGATCCGCCCACGATCCCGCGCTCATCGACCGGCGAGACTACCATCACGACCGAAGGCGCTCACGCGCCCGTCTTCGCAAGCACTCTCGGTGATCGAAAAGTGATCGCGAAGACGGTGATGCGCGCGGGTGATCGATCGATGATCGCGCCGCTGCACGGACGCCGCGGTGTGCAAGAGTGCGCGGCACATGCTCCGCACCTCCTCTCTCGGTCTCGGCCTCGCGATCGCTCTCCTCGCCGCGTGCGGCGGACTCGTCGAAGAGGAGGGGCGACCGAGCGCGGGCTCGGCCTCTCTCCAGCGCACCCCCGACGCGGCGAAGGAGCTCGTCATCACCGATCCGAGCGTGATCGAGGCACCGGTCGAGACGACGTTCGATCCGTCGCGACCGAGCGGCACCGATCGTCGAGGCGCGTGGTCGTTCGGGCGCCTCGTGCACAACATGCTCCCGCGCGGACAGCGCGACGACGCGCGAGCCGCGTCCGCGTTCGTGAATGCGTGGCTCGAGCACTGGCTCGTCGATCAGAGCCCCAACCCCGCCGTCTCGCCGTCGGCCGCACGCCCCAACATCCAGGCGCTCGTCCTCGGTCCGTGGCGCACGGCGAGCGGATGCGCGGCGACCGACACGTCCTGCGTGCTCGACCTGACGAAGGCGCCCTTCCGCCTCCTCGCGATCGTCAATCGCCCCGACCTGCGCATCGTCGCGAGCGACGGCCGCGCGATCGGCGGAGAGGGCCGCTTCGTCTTCCAGGTCGTCGGCCCCACGCTCGGGCGCAACGTGGAGGGCGGGCCGATCGAGGTCATCGACGCGACGCCGCGCCCGCAGAAGTTCACCGTCATCTTCGAGTACTCGCTCCCGGTGAAGGACGACGCGGGGACGCTGGCGTGGGCCGAGCGGTGGCATCGCCTCGGCGCGGTGGGCTTCGGAGAGGCGTTCAACGCGCACCTGCGCAACCTCACCAACGACTTCTCCGGACCGGACGCCGATCGGCGGCGACCGAACGGCAACGCGCTGAACCAGGTTCGCACGAACGAGGTCGCGACCCTCGGCGCGCGCCGCTTCGGTGCCGAGGCGCCTCTCTCCGTTCCGCAGTTCTGGGAGCTCCGCGAGTTCCACCTGACGAGCGCCGGGCTCGCGCAGCACACCGTCAACCTCGAGCCCTCGCGCGACTTCGACGTCGCCCGACCGGCCTTCGCCCCGCCGATGGGCACGCGCAGCACGGAGCTCGCGTCGTGGATGATCGCGAACGAGGAGGCGATCCTCGCATCGCGCGAGGTCTTGCCCGCCGAGCTCAGCGGCAACTCCGCGCTCGTCGGCAGCACGCCCTACGGCGCCTGGGGTCGCGCCGCCGGGAACACCGCCCCGCATTCCTTCGTGACGGCGGACGGCGTGCGCGTGGCCGATCGGGTCCGCGACGAGCTCGCGGCCGACACGTGCGCGGGCTGCCACCGCCACGAGTCGGCGACGCCGACGCCTCACTTCATGCACCTGTCCGATCGCCGCGCCATCGACGCGGTCGATCAGACGACGCTCGGTCTCGCGCCTCCGGCGAACGATCGGGAGGCGCGTGCCGTCATCCTCTCGAAGCTCCTCGAGCACGAGATCGCGCCGGACGGCCCGCGCTATCTCGACTTCGTCGACCTCCTCGCGATGAAGGCGAAGGACGTGAAGGAGAAGCGCGGGCGGAAGCCCTGCCGCTGATCAGGCGAGCTCGAACAGACCGGCTGCGCCCTGGCCGCCGCCGATGCACATCGAGACGATGCCCCACTTCTTCTTGCGGCGGCCGAGCTCGTAGATCAGCTGCGACGAGAGCTTCGCGCCGGTGCAGCCGAGCGGGTGGCCGAGCGCGATCGCGCCGCCGTTCACGTTGAGCTTGTCGTCCGGGATCTGGAGCTCGCGCTGCACGTACACGCACTGGCTCGCGAACGCCTCGTTGATCTCGAACAGATCGATCTGATCGATCTTCATCCCGGTCTTCGCGAGCAGCTTCCGGATCGCCGGGACCGGGCCGATGCCCATGACGTTGGGATCGACACCGACGGTGGCGAACGCGCGGAAGAACGCGAGCGGCTTGGCGCCGATCGCCTTGGCGTGCTCGGCGCTCGTGACGAGCGCGGCAGCCGCGCCGTCGGAGAGCGGCGAGCTGTTGCCGGCGGTGACGGAGCCGGTCTGCGAGAACGCAGGCTTCAGCGACGCGAGGCCCTCGGCCGTGGTGTCCGGGCGCGGGAGCTCGTCGACCTTGAACTCGAAGGTCTTCTTCTCCTCGCCGACGTACTTGATCGCGGTGAGCGGGACGATCTCCTTCTCGAAGACCTTCTTCTCGATCGCCGCGGCGGCCTTCTTCTGGCTCGCGAGCGCGAACTTGTCCTGCTCCTCGCGCGAGACCTTGTACTGCTTGGCCACGTTCTCGGCGGTGATGCCCATCGGCGTGTAGACGCCGGGGCACTTCTCCATCGCCTCGGGCGAGACCGAGAGCTTGTTGCCCGTCATCGGCACCATGCTCATCGACTCGACGCCGCCCGCGATGACGAGGTCGTTCGAGCCGAACGCGATCGCGCCCGCGGCGGTGGCGATCGCCTGGAGGCCGCTCGAGCAGAAGCGGTTGATCGTCTGCGCGCTCGAGTCGATCGAGAGGCCGCCGAGCAGCTCCACGACGCGCGCGACGTTGAGGCCCTGCTCGCCTTCCGGCATCGCGCACCCGAGGACGAGGTCCTCGACGTCGGCCGCCTTCACCTGCGGCACGCGCGCGAGCAGTCCACGGATGACCTCGCCGGCCATCTCGTCGGGTCGCTTCATCGCGAGCGAACCCTTGTGCGCACGACCGACCGCGCTGCGAACCGCCTCGAGGATGACGATGTCCTTCATGGGCGAGCAGCATAGTCGATCGAGGCGCGAGGCACACCGGTTGCTCGACCCCGGCCA